>JACCRJ010000163.1 GCA_013813615.1 Lautropia sp.
GCCGGGACGGGTCGCGCCCGGCGTAGGCGGCCATGTACCGCTCGATCAACGACGAGACGGTCATGCTGTTTGCCGCACCGGAAATTGCGGCGACGCCCGCAGCAACGGACTGTTCATTCGAGTCCGCAGCCACGGACTGATTCTTCAAGTTCATCGGAACCCCTGGAGTCGATCGTCCGCCTTTTCAGAGCGGCGGACTAACTCAGGAGTCCGGAAAACGCCTGCCAACCCGCATGATACCTGGGCTGCTGGTGGGCCCCCCGAGAGTCGAACTCGGCACCAACGGATTATGAGTCCGCTGCTCTAACCAGGCATGAGCTAGAGGCCCCCGCCGCATTATAGACAGCGGCCCCGGCCTCAGTGCCCGGCCGTCCGCGAGAACAGGTTGATTACCAGCACGCCTGCCAGGATCAGCGCCATCCCCGCCAGTGCCGCCGTGTCCAGCACCTGGTTGAACGCGAAGTAGCCCACCAGCGCGATCAGGACGATGCCGATGCCGGATCAGATCGCGTAGGCGATGCCGACCGGGATCGTCCTCAGCGTCAGGGATAGGCAGACGAAGGCGACGGCATAGCCGGCGACGACGACCAGCGACGGGACCAGCCGGGTGAAACCGTCCGAGGCTTTCAGCGCCGAGGTCGCGATCACCTCCGCCACGATGGCAACCGACAGGTAGAACCAGTTGATCATCGCTCCAGCCCTACCTGCGTTGGTGGCCTGCGCTCAGTCGATCTCCACCACCACCCTGCCGCGCACCTTTCCGGCGAGCAACTCGGCGGCGGTCGTGATCACCTGATCGAGGCCGATCTTCGTCGTCATCGATGCGAGCACGCCCGTGTCGATATCGATCGCCAGGCGTTCCCATGCCCGCTGGCGCAGCGCCATCGGGGCCTGCACCGAATCGACGCCGAGCAGGGCCACGTTGCGCAGGATGAACGGTGCGACCGACGCGGGCAGGTCCATGCCGCCCGCGAGTCCACAGGCGGCGATCGCCCCGCCGTAGGAGGTCCGCGCACACAGATTGGCCAGCGTGGTGGAACCGACGGTGTCGATGCCGGCAACCCAGGCCTCCTTGCCGAGCGGCTTCGCGGCCGCAGCCAGTTCGCCGCGGGGGATGATCTTGCTCACCCCGAGGTTCTTCAGGTAGTCCGCCTCCTGCGGCCGCCCGGTGGAGGCGATGACCTTCCACCCCTTGCGCGCGAGCAGGGCGACCGCCACCGAGCCGACGCCGCCGACCGCGCCGGTCACGACCGCTGGCCCGTCCTGCGGCTTGACGCCGTGGCGCTCCAGCGCGAGGACGCACAGCATGGCGGTCAGGCCGGCCGTGCCGATCGCCATCGCCCTTTCCGCCGTCATCCCCTGCGGCAGCTTGACCAGCTGCCCCGCGGGCCAGCGTGCACGCTGCGCATAACCGCCATGGCGCGTCTCGCCGGCACCCCAGCCCGTCAGGACTACCACGTCGCCCGGCGCGAAGTCGGCGCTGCCGGAAGCCTCCACTTCGCCGGCGAAGTCGATGCCCGGGATCAGGGGGAACCTGCGCACGATCGGCGCGCGGCCGCCCAGGGCGAGCGCGTCCTTGTAGTTCAGGGTCGAATGCGTCACCCGCACGGTGACGTCGCCCTCCATCAACTCACTGTCGTCGACGTCGCGGATCGCGGCCTGCTGGCCGTCCTCCTTCTTCACGACGACGATCGCCTTGAACGTGCTCACCGTGCCCTCCTCACCGTTTCCGGCTCCTGGCCAGCAGCCGCCCGAGGGTCGCGACCAGGTTGATGGTATCCACCGGCTTGGAAAGGTGCTCGTCGAAGCCGGCCTCCAGTGCGACCTCGCGGTCTTCCCGGCGCGCATAGGCGGTGAGCGCGACCGCCGGCAGGCGGCGGCCGTCGCCCTCGCGGTAGCGCACCGCCCGGATCAGTTCGTAGCCGTCCGTGCCGGGCATGCCGATGTCGCTGACGATGGCGTCGAACTCCTCGCTTCCGATCAGCGTGAGCGCCTCGTCGGCGGACGCTGCGACGGTCACCGCCGCCTGTCTCTGGCCGAGCGCATGCTGCAGCAGGTGCCGGGCATCGCGTTCGTCGTCGACACACAGGATGCGCACGCCGGACAGGGAATCGGGCTCGACCGCTCCTGTACTTCCGTCGGCCGAGTGCTCGCCGCCGGGAGCCTGCGCGGGCGCCTCGCCCTGCGGCGGTGCAAGCGGCAGCGCGACCGTAAACAGGGATCCCTGCCCCGGCCCGGTACTCTCCGCGCGGACCCGGCCGCCATGCAGTTCCACCAGCTGCCGCACGATCGACAGCCCCAGGCCCAGCCCGCCGTGCCTGCGGGTGGTGGAGCCGTCCGCCTGGCGGAACTTGTTGAACAGGTGCGGCAGGAACTTGGGATCGATCCCCTGCCCCGTGTCCTGCACCGCGACTTCCGCGTCCGCGCCGCCGGTTCGCACCAGCACGGTCACGACGCCGCCGGACGGCGTGAACTTGATCGCGTTGCTGAGCAGGTTGCCGATGATCTGCTGCAAGCGGCCGGTATCTCCCATCACCCAGGCCCCTGCCGGCAGCTGGGCGCCGGCACCCAGGAGGGTGACCACCTTCAGGCCGGCGGTGGCCGCCGCCGGCTGCGCGGTCTGCACCGCGGCGGCAACCACTTCCGAGAGGTTGACCGGCAGCGCGTCCAGGCGGGCCTTGCTGGATGTGATCCGGCTCATGTCGAGCAGGTCCTCGATCAGGCGCGCCTGGGCCTTGGCGTTGCGGCGGATTGCAGCCAGTCCTTCAGAGAGCATGGTCGCGCTGACGCCGCTGCGGGTGAGCAGCTCCGACCAGCCATAAATGGCGTTCAACGGCGTGCGCAGCTCGTGGCTGACCACCGCCAGGAAGTCCTCCTTGAGGCGGCTCTGCTCCTCCGCCTCGATGCGTGCGGCACTTTCGCTTTGCATCGCACGGCGCAACTCCGCCGTGCGCTCCTCGACGCGTTTCTCGAGCTCCTGGTTGGCGTCGCTCAACGCCTTCTGCACCTTGATCCGCTCGGCCACCTCGATGGACAGGGCGGCATTCGCCACCGCCAGCGCCCGGGTCTTTCGATGCAGATCCACATGCGCGGCGATCTTGGACCTGAGGATGTCGGGATGCACCGGCTTGCTGAGGTAGTCGATGGCCCCGGCGCCGTAGCCGAGCAGGATGTCCTTCTCGTCGACGAGATAGGCAGTGAGAAACAGGATCGGGATGTCGCGCGTGCGGGCGCGCTGCTTGATGATCTGCGCCAGCTCGATGCCGTTGACAATCGGCATGTTGATGTCCAGTACGATCGCGGCAAACTCCCCGTCCAGCAGGATCAGCAGCGCTTCCTGGGCCGAGCGCGCATGCACCAGCCGGTAGTCGGACGGGTTCAGGATCGCCTCGAGGGCGATCAGGTTGGCCTGCTGGTCATCCACCAGCAGGATGCTGACCGCGCCGGTCGGCACGACGGGGGGTAGCGTGACGGCGGCCGTCCGGTTCATGGCGCGAGCTGCCCGTTCATCGGCACAGCCGGGCCCGCAGCAGCGACAGCAACTGTCCGGAGCGGATCGGCTTGGCGATGTAGTCGGAGGCTCCCGCCTCCATGCACTTCTGCCGGTCGCCCTTCATCGCCTTCGCGGTGAGCGCCACGATCGGCAGGTCGCTGAGGGCCGGCGAACTGCGGATCTCGCGAATGGTCTCGTAGCCATCCATATCCGGCATCATGATATCCATCAGCACCGCATCCAGGCCGGGCGTCGACTGGATGATCTCGATCGCCTGGCGGCCGTTGGTGGCGCTGAGCACATTGATGGCATAGTTCTCCAGCAGCGTCGTCAGGGCGAAGATGTTTCGCGCATCGTCGTCCACCACCAGCACCACCCGGCCCTGCAGTGCGCGGGTCTTCTCTGGATCCTCCTCATAGACCGGCAGGCCGTCATCGCCAGCCTCGCCACCGTCGGCACCGTTCCAGCCGTTGCTGCTGCCATAGCCGCCATAGCCGGCGTCCCCGCGGAACCCGGCGTACCCCGAGTCGAGCAGGACGGCATCATGGACACCGCGCTCGTCCTCGAGCACCGTCTCGGACGCGGCAGCCTCCTGCGCGGACGAGCGCACTACCGAAAGCGCCGGCCGCCCGTAGCCGGCATTGAGGCCGGCGCTCATACCCGCAGGCAAGATGTGACCGGCCACGAGGGGGACGTTGGCGGGCCCCCGGTAGACCAGCGGCAGGTAAAGGGTGAAGGTGCTGCCCTCCCCCGGCTTGCTGACCAGGCGGATCTCGCCGCCCAGCAGCGTCGCCAGCTCGCGGCTGATGGCAAGACCGAGCCCGGTGCCGCCGTACTTGCGGCTGGTTCCGGCATCCGCCTGCTGGAACGCCTCGAAGATCATTTTCTGCTTCTCCGGCGCGATACCGATGCCGGAGTCGCTGACTTCGAAGGCGACCGCAAGCGGCGCGGCTCGCAGGAGGTGGAAGTCGTGGGCCCCGTCCGCGATCCGGCGGACCGACACCGACACCCGCCCCTTGGCAGTGAACTTGAAGGCATTGGAGAGCAGGTTCTTCAGGATCTGCTGCAGGCGCGTGAAGTCGCTGGTGAACGTGCCCGGCAGGGTCTCGTCGATGTCGATATCCAGCTGCAGGTTCTTCGATTCCGCCAGATGCTGGAACATCCGCTGCACGCTGTCCCTGATCGACGAAAACCGGATCTCCTGGGCGTCGACGGAGACGGTGCCGGACTCGATCTTCGACAGGTCGAGGATGTCGTTGATCAGCGTGAGCAGGTCGGTGCCGGCCGAGTGAATGTTCCTCGCAAATTCCACCTGCTTGGCCGACAGGTTGCGGGCGTTGTTCTCCGCCAGCTGCTGGCCCAGGATCAGGATGGAATTGAGCGGCGTGCGCAGTTCGTGGGACATGTTCGCCAGGAACTCCGACTTGTACTTGGAGGTGAGCGCCAGTTCTGCGGCCTTCTCTTCCAGCGCATGCCGGGCCTGCTCCACCTCCATGTTCTTGCGCTCCACCTCGACGTTCTGCGCGGCGAGCTGCTGCGCCTTGGACGCCAGCTCCTGGTTGGTGCTCTGCAGCTGCGTCTGCCGGGTCTGCAGCTCGATCGTCAGCTGCTGACTCTGCTCCAGCAGGTGCTCGGTGCGCATCGTCGCCTCGATCGTGTTCAAAACCACACCGATCGATTCCGTCAGCTGCTCCAGGAACGTCATATGCATCTGCGTGAACGGCCGCAGCGAGGCGAGTTCGATGACCGCCTTGGTCTGACCTTCGAAGATCAGCGGAAGCACCAGGATATTGGCCGCAGGGGCGTCGGCCAGGCTCGAGCGGATGCGGGTATGGCTGGCCGGCACATCCGCCAGCAGCACCGATGTCTGCTCGATCGCGCATTGGCCCACCAGGCCTTCGCCCAGCTGCAGGGTCTGCGGCTGCGAGGCAGGCAAGGCATACCCGGCAAGCAGCCGCAGCAGCTGCATTCCCGGCGCCTCCGGCGCAGCCGACGCGTCCACCGAGTGGACCTGGTAGACGGCGCCCTGCTGTGCGTTGACCAGCGGCGCGAGCTCCGACAGCAGCGATTTTCCCACGGTCACGAGATCGCGCTGCCCCTGCAGCATGCTGGAGAACTTCGCCAGGTTGGTCTTGAGCCAGTCCTGCTCCTGATTGCGCTCTGTGGTGCCGCGCAGGTTGTCGATCATGGTGTTGATGTTGTTCTTCAATTCCGCGACTTCGCCGCGTGCTTCCACCTGGATCGACCGCGTCAGGTCGCCCTTGGTCACCGCGGTTGCAACTTCCGCGATCGCGCGAACCTGGTTGGTGAGGTTTGCCGCCAGCAGGTTGACGTTGCCCGTCAGGTC
>JACCRJ010000187.1 GCA_013813615.1 Lautropia sp.
CGATTACAGAAGAAATTTCGACGGCCCTTCAGCGCCGACTCCGCCGCCTTTTCCCCGGTTGCGGATCCCCGCAGCCGATGTTAGATTCCGGATGCAATCGATTGCATGGCTCGTGTGGATCACCTGCGCCCAACAACGCGCCGGACGGCAAGACAGTCGCCCCGCGCCCATGAGGAGACAGATCTTGAGAAAAATCGAACCCGATCGCAGCCGCCCCGCATCCGGCCGCCGTCGCGCGCTGGCGCAGGCCGGCACCCTCGGTGCGCTGGCGATAGCCGCGCCCCGCCTGCTCTCCAACGCCCACGCCCAGGGCGACGACCTCACCCCGTACCGCAGCGCGAGGATCGACTGGCGTCAGGTCGACGGCGAGTCGATCTCGATCGCCGTCATTCCTGCCAGCTACTTCGACAACCTCGGCAGCCTGATCCCGCAGTTCGAGGCGCTGACCGGCATCAAGGTGCGCGTCGAGAAGGTGCCGCCGGGGCAGATCCGCCAGAAGGCGATGCTGGACTTGTCGTCCAAGACCCGCACCTATGCGACCCATGCGGCTGACCCGATGTACTACCCGCTCTACGTCGCGAACAAATGGGTTGATCCGCTCGACCGATACCTGTCGGACGCGAGTCTGACCGACCCCGCCTGGTTCAAGTACGACGACATCCTCAAGGCATGGCGCGATGCCGACTCCATCGACGGCAAGCCCTACGGCATACCGTACGACGGCGAAGTGACGGTGCAGGTCTACCGCAAGGACCTCTACGACGCCAAGGGCCTGAAGCCCGCTGAAACCTTCGACGAGCTCATCGCCAATGCGAAGGCCCTGCACGACCCGGCCAACCGGATCCACGGCCTGGCACTGCGCGGCTTCGCCGGTGCCGGCCAGAACATGTACATCTACCCGTCGCTGCTGCGCGCTTTCGGCGGCAGCTGGATGTCCGGCTCGACCATCAACGTCAACTCCCCCGAAGCGGTCCGGGCGCTGCAGTGGTACGTCGACGCGCTGAGCAACTACGCGCCGCCGGCGGTTCGCAACTGGAACTGGCCGGACATCGCCGACGCCTTCTCCCAGGGAACGGTCGCCTGCTACATCGATGCCCACTCCTCGGCGGCGGTGCTGAACAATCCCGAGAAGTCCCGGGTCATCGGCAAGATCGGCTTCGCCCGCTGGCCCAAGGGGCCTTCCGGGAAGCGGGTGACCTCCATCTGGAACTGGGGCTTCCCGATCAACGCCGCCCTCAGCGAGCGCGCGAAGAAGGCCACCTGGCTGTTCATCACCTGGGCGGCTTCGGCGGAGACCCAGGCGCGCACGTCCTGGAAGTTCGCCGGCCCCGCCAAGCGCTCCGGCGTGAACCGCACATCGCTCTGGCGCTCGGCCGAATTCGAAGCCGCCATGAAGGATTCCGGCGACAACTTCGTGAAGGCGGCGCTGGAATCGCTGGAGCAGGATACCGACGTCGAATGGCGCCCCCGGGTGCCGCAGTGGCCGGCCATCGGCGAGACCATGGCCACCGCCATCCAGGCGGCGCTGGTCGGCCAGAAGCAGCCCAAGGAGGCGCTGGACGAAGCGCAAACCCGCATCCAGCAGTTGCTCAAGGGCTGACGGATGCAGTTGAAGCGCCAGCCGGGGACGGGCAATGCGCACATCCGCACGCTGGCGGTACAGGAGCGGCGCTTTGCGCTGACCCTGCTGCTGCCGGCGCTGCTGGTGCTGCTGCTGACCACCACTACCCCGCTGGTCTACCTGGTGTGGAACAGCCTGCACCGGCTGGATCTCGGCATGCCGTGGCTTTCCGGCTTCGCGGGTCTGGAGAATTACGCCCGCATGGGCAGCGACCCGCGCTTCTGGAACTCGCTCTGGCTGACGGTCGTCTACACCGGCAGCACGGTGGTGCTGCAAGTGCTGGTCGGGTTGTCGCTGGCGCTGCTGGTGCTGCAGATTCCCAAGGGCCAAGGCGTTCTCCGGGTGGCGGCGATCCTGCCGATCGTGCTCGCCCCGGTGGTGGTCGGGCTCTTCTGGCGCACGCTGGTGCTGGCACCCGACTTCGGGCTGGTCGACGTCGCGAGCCGCGCCCTCGGCCTGGGCAGCCACAACTGGCTGGGGGATCCCCAGCTGGCCCTGATCTCGGTCATCGCGATCCACACCTGGCAGTGGACGCCGTTCGCCTTCCTGGTGCTGCTGGCGACGCTGGCGACGCTGCCGCCGGACGTCTACGAGGCGGCGCGGCTCGATCGCGCGGGCGCCTGGCAGCGATTCTTCCACATCACGCTGCCCCTGATTCGCCCGGCGATCGTGATGGTGGTCATCCTGCGGATGATGACGGCGCTCTCCGCGTTC
>JACCRJ010000190.1 GCA_013813615.1 Lautropia sp.
CCCCCACATTGTCCCGGTTCGGACGTTCAACGACAACTACGTCTGGCTGATCGATTTGCCGAGCCAGACCGGCGTGCGCGAAGCCCTGGTCGTAGACCCGGGCGACGCCGCACCGGTGCTCGAAGCACTCGAGGCCGCGCAGCTGCCCCTGGCCGGCATCCTCATCACCCATCATCATGCCGACCACACCGGCGGGATCGCCGGATTGAAGGCAGCCTGGCCGGAAGCGGTGGTGTACGGGCCGCGCAAGTGCAGCAACACCTTCATTCAGCGCCGCTACGACCATGGCGACACCGTCATGGTCGACGGGCTCGGTCTCAGATGCCGCGTCATCGAGGTGCCGGGGCACACACTCGACCACAACGCCTATTTCTGCGAGCGGATCGGCAGCGACGCCCGGCCGGTGCTGTTTTGCGGCGATACCCTCTTTGCCGGCGGCTGCGGCCGCGTGTTCGAGGGCACGCCGGCGCTGATGCACGAGTCGCTGGCGCGCCTGTTGGCGCTGCCGCCGCAGACGCTGGTCTACTGCGCCCACGAGTACACGCTTGCAAACCTGCGCTTCGCGCAAGCCGCGGAACCCGGCAGCGAAACCCTCGCCGGACGGCTGCGCGAGGCCGAGGCGATTCGCAAACGGGACCTGGAGACCGTGCCGTCGACTATTGGCATCGAGCTCGAGACCAACCCCTTTGCCCGGTTGACCGAGCCATCGGTCTGGCGGTCGCTGGCGGAGCGCGGGTCGGTAGATGCCGCCGATCCGGTCGCTGTGTTCGCCGCGCTGCGGCAGTGGAAGAACGAGTTCAGGGGTTGACTGGGGACCCCGGCGGCACCCCGCGCACCGCACCGTTTACCCGGCCCTGGCAGCCAGCGATCGGAAGGCACGGGTACGGCTGTGCTAAAGTCGATACCCTAGGGAATATTTCCTCGTCAGAACAATCGCTTAGGACGGAAACGTGTTGCGCATCCTGAACACCACTGGTTCGCCAGACAGTCGCGACATCCTTCGCGGTCTGGCCCGGCTCCGCGCCGGGCTTCCTCAAATGATGAATGCAGGCCATACCGCCGGCATCTCCCTGACCCGCCGCGCCGCGTTGCTGCTGTCGGCTGCAGCGCTCGCAGCCTGCACCAGTCTGCCGCAAGGCTCCGGCAGCGGCCCCGTCACTTCCGTACCGCCACCCGCACCGGTCGCGGTCGCCGAACCAGCCCCGGCTCCGGCCCCGGTGGCGAATACGGCAAACGCGGCGGATCCGGCCAACGCCGCCGCCGCCGGCACGCAACCGTACGCGGAGTCCATCCGGGAAGCTGCTGCACAAGACGCATCGCTGCCGCAATCCCTGGACGAAATCGCCCAGCTGAATCTGGTCAAACGCGATCTCTGGGGACGTATCCGCGCCGGCTTCGCGATGCCTGAACTGGATACGCCGCTGGTGGCGCAGAAGGAAAAGTTCTATCTCGACCGGCCGGAGTACCTGCAGCGGATGTTCGACCGCGGCGCCCGGTACCTGCACCACATCGTCGAAGAGATCGAGAAACGTGGCATGCCGACCGAACTCGCGCTGCTGCCGTTCGTGGAGAGCGCGATGAACCCGGTCGCACTTTCATCGGCGAAGGCAGCGGGCCTGTGGCAGTTCATTCCGTCGACCGGCAAGCAATACGACCTTTCGCAGAACTGGTGGGTCGACAACCGCCGCGACGTGGTGCAATCCACCCGAGCCGCCCTCGACTACCTGCAGATCATCTACGAGATGCACGGCAACGACTGGTTCCTCGCGCTGGCCTCGTACAACTGGGGCGAAGGTGCGGTCGGACGGGCGGTCAAGAAAAACCGGGCCCTCGGCAAGCCGGGCGACTACCTGAGCCTGAAGATGCCGGCCGAGACGCGCCACTACGTGCCCAAGCTGATCGCGCTGAAGAACATCGTGATGCAGGCGGAAGAGCTCGGATTGACGCTGCCCGCCCTGCCCGACAAAGCGTACTTCGTGACGGTCGAGAAGACGCGGCCGATCGACTTGAAGCTTGCCGCGGAATTCGCACAGATGTCGGTCCAGGACTTCGTTGCGTTGAATCCCGCGCACAACCGTCCGGTCATCGCGGCAAGCAAGAACAACGTCCTGAAGATCCCAACCGACAAGATCGATGCCTTCACTGCCGCCATCATCCGCCATGAGATGGCCGACAAGGTCTTCGCCAGCTGGCAGCCCTATACGCTGAAGGCAAGCGAGACAGTCGCTGACGTGGCGCGCCGGGGCGGCATCAGCACCGCGGAACTGCTGCAGGCGAACAGCATTTCGCCAAGCGTGCGCGTCCTGCCCGGCACCCGCATCCTGGCTCCGCTGAAGAACGTCGTAGACGAGACGCTGGTGGAGGATTTCGCCGGCGCGCGCGTCTACCAGCTGGTGAACGTTCCAGCCGGCTACCACCGGGTGCAGCGACGTGAAACGTCCGCTACCGTCGCCCGCCGCTACGGCCTCACGGTCTCGCAGTTGACAGCGATGAACGGCAACCTGAGCAAGCT
>JACCRJ010000209.1 GCA_013813615.1 Lautropia sp.
CCTTGACATGGTGGGGGTCGTTGGTTCGAGTCCAATCGCGCCTACCAAATTCGGTAGAGGAATCAAGCACTTGGCGGAAACGCCAGGTGCTTTCTTCTTGGCGGTACGAAAAAAGTACGAAAAAGCAGGCTCCGCAATCGGGGTGCAGTCCGGCCCGACGCCACCGCGGCGTCGAACATCTGGCGCAGCAGATGGCGCGGGTTCACGCCTTCTGACCGATTTCGAAGTTGGCCATCTTCTCCAGCGCGCGCACCATCGCCGAATGGTCCCAGGCCTTGCCGCCGTGGGCGGCGCAGGCGTTGAACAGCTCCTGTGCGGTGGCAGTGTTCGGCAGGCACACGCCGAGTTCGCGTGCGCTCGACAGGGCGAGGTTCAGGTCTTTCTGGTGCAGCTCGATCCGGAAGCCCGGGTCGAAGGTTCGCTTGACCATGCGCTCGCCATGGACCTCGAGGATCTTCGACGAGGCGAAACCGCCCATCAGCGCCTGGCGCACGCGCGCCGGGTCGGCACCGGCCTTGGCAGCGAACAGCAACGCCTCGGCGACCGCTTCGATGTTGAGCGCGACGATGATCTGGTTCGCGACCTTGGCCGTCTGGCCGTCGCCATTGCCGCCGACCAGGGTGATGTTCTTGCCCATCAGCTCGAACAGCGGCTTGATCTTGGCGAAGGTGGTTTCGCTGCCACCGATCATGATCGACAGCGACGCAGCCTTGGCGCCGACTTCGCCGCCGGAGACCGGCGCGTCGAGATACTCGCAGCCAAGGGCATTGATCCTCTTGGCGAAAGCCTTGGTGGCGATCGGCGAGATCGAGCTCATGTCGACCACGGTCTTGCCCTTGCTCAGGCCGGCAGCGACGCCGTCGTCGGCGAACAGAACCTCGTCGACGTTCGGCGTGTCGGGCACCATGATGATGATCACGTCGGCACGTTCGGCGACGCCGCGGTTGCTCGTGCATTGCGTGGCGCGGCCTTCCGCGATGGACTTCGGCACCGGCCGGCGCGTGTGCACGAACAGTTGATGCCCGGCCTTGATCAGGTGCACGCACATCGGCGCACCCATGATGCCGAGGCCGATGAAACCGATCTTCTGGGGTTGTGTGGTCATTGAGTTCTCCTTGTCTTCTCAGGCGGTCAGGCGCTCGCGCCAAGCGAGGCCGGCTTCGGTGCCAGCAGCGGGCTTGTATTCGCAACCGATCCAGCCGGCGTAACCGATGCGGTCGAAGTGTCTGAAGAGGAAGGCGTAGTTGATCTCGCCGGTCCCTGGCTCATGGCGCCCCGGGTTGTCCGCGAGCTGGATGTGGCCGATGCGGGCGAGGTGCTTCTGGGCCGTGGCGGCCAACTCGCCTTCCATGCGCTGCGCGTGGTAGATGTCGTACTGCACGTAGGCGTTGTCCGCACCGACCTCGTCGAGGATTGAGAGTGCCTGCGCCGTCGTGGTCAGGTAGAAGCCCGGAATGTCAAATGTGTTGATCGGCTCGATCAGCAGCTTGAGTCCCACCTTCTTCAACTCGGTGGCCGCGTAGCGCAGGTTCGCAACGAAGGTCTCGCGAAGATGCTCCGGCGCCACGCCTTGCGGCGCCTTGCCGCCCAGGCAGTTCAGCTGCGGCACGCCAAGCAACCGGGCGTAGGTGATGGCCTTGCGGACGCCGTCGCGGAACTCTGCGACGCGTCCCGGGTGGCAGGCGATGCCGCGCTCGCCGGCATCCCAATTGCCCGCGGGCAGGTTATGCAGCACGAGCTTGAGCTTGTGGGCGTCCAGGCGCTGCTTGATGTCTTCGGCCCTGTAGGCGTAGGGGAAAAGGAACTCGACGGCTTCGAATCCGGCCTTGGCGGCGCGCTCGAAGCGGTCGAGAAAGTCGACCTCGGTGAACAGCATCGACAGGTTGGCGGCAAATCTGGGCATGGGTATCGACTCCTCAATCCAGCATCGAAACGGCGGTCGGCGCGTCGCGCTTCTTGTCCTTGGCGAGCTCCTCGAATTCGACGACGTTGTCTATCTCGGTGCCCATCGCGATATTGGTCACACGTTCGAGAATGATCTCGATCATCACCGGGACCTGGAACTCGGCCATCCAGGCTTCTGCCTGCTTGATGGCGGGCGCGATCTCTTCCTGTTTGTGCACGCGGATCGCCTTGCAGCCCAGCCCTTCGACGACGGCGACATGGTCGACACCGTAGCCATGGGTGGCCTGTTCCGGCGA
>JACCRJ010000248.1 GCA_013813615.1 Lautropia sp.
GTCCTTCTCCTTGTTCCATGGAAACCACTAGAAATGACCAGACCGGCCCGTCCGCATCCGCCTGGCGGTCGAGACTCGGTGTTCGAAGACCGGGGTGTCGTCAGAGGTCCGGCTCCCTAAGGTGAAAGTCCGTCGCCGCCTGGTAAGCTGCGCCGGCGCGAAACAGGGTCGACTCGTCGAAAGGGCGACCGATGAGTTGCATGCCGATCGGCAGGCCGTCCGGGTCGAAGCCGCATGGAATGTTCAGCGAGGGCAGGCCCGTCAGGCTCGGCACCCCTGTGAACTGCATGATGGCCGACAGCATGTCCTCCTCGACGCCGTCCTGGATGATCACCTTCATTTCGCCGATCCGGGTCGCGGTGAAGGGCAGCGTCGGGCAGACGAAGAGGTCGACGCGCTGGAAAGCGTCCATGAACTGGTTGCGCAGCAGGCTGCGGTAGCGCTGCGCCTGCAGGTAATGCGTTGCCAGCAGAAGCTCGCCGATCTCCAGCAGGCTGCGGACGTCGGCGCCGTAGTCGTCCGGCCGCTCGCGCAGCCAGCGTTGATGGTAGGTACTTGGCTCGGCCGCCTCGATCGTCAATTGCGCGGAGATGTTGCCGTGGATGTGCTCGATATCCACCTCCACCAGCTGCGCGCCGCACGCGACCATGGTGTCGAGCGCCGCCTTGACTGCCTCGAGCACCGCCGGCTGCAGATGGTGGAAGAAGTAGCCCGGGATGATGCCGACGCGCAGCCCCTTTATGCCCAGGCCCAGTCCGGCGCTGTAGTCCGGCACCGACACCCGCGCGGTGCCGGCGTCCTTCGGGTCATGGCCGGCGATGGCGCCGAACATCAGCGCGCAGTCCTCGACGGTGCGGGTCATCGGACCGGCGGTGTCCATGCTCCAGGCGAGCGGGATGATGCCGTGGTTGCTGACCCGGCCGTAGGTGGGGCGAATGCCGACGATACCGTTGAGTGCCGAGGGCAGCCGGATCGAGCCGCCGGTATCGGTGCCGATCGCGCCATAACAGGCCCGCGCCGCGACCGCCGCACCCGAGCCGCCGCTCGAGCCGGCAGGGAAGCGCTCGGTATTCCAGGGGTTGCGCACGGTGCCGTAATGCGGATTGTCGGAGGTGCCGCCCCAGGCGAATTCGTGCATGTTCAGCTTGCCGACGAACACGGCGCCGGCCTGACGCAGCCGCCTGGCGACAGTCGCATCCTGCTCCGGTACCCAGTCGGCGAGGATCCGGCTGCCGGCGGTGGTGGGGAACCCGCGTACGGCCACGTTGTCCTTCAATCCGATCGGCACGCCGTGCAGCGGGCCGAGATCGTGTCCTGCCATCACCATCATTTCCGCCGCCTTGGCGACCTGGCGCGCCTCAGGATCGAGCACCCGGATGAAGGCGGCGAGCCGGTCGTTGACGGCGGCAATCCGTTCAAGGGATGCATCGACCAGTTCGACCGGCGACACCTCCCTCGCCTTGACCCGCCGGGCGGCTTCGGCAAGCGTCAGGCTGGCGAGTTCGCCTTGAGTGCCGCTCACCTCAGCCCTCCCCTTCTTCGATCGAAGGATGGATGAAGGTGATTGCCGGCGTCAGGTTCCAGTGCTCGGCTGCGCTCATCTTCCGGCTCAACGCATTCGCATCGGTGAGCCAGGCACGCAATACCGGCAGGATGGCCTCCTCCCGCCCCGGCGCAAGCGGCAGGTCAGCGTAGGCAGCGAGGTTACGCACATCCTGCGGCCCTAAGAAAGGATCAGCTTTGCTCATGGGGCCCCTCACAACTGGACGCCGCGCGTCAGCGCGCCGTCGACGACCAGGTTCGTACCGGAGATGAAGCTGGCGGCGGGACTGGCGATGAAAGCCACCGCATTGGCCATCTCCTGCGGCGTTCCCATCCGGCCAGTGGGATTCAACGCCAGCGCCTTCTGGTACAGGTCCGGATTGCCATGCTCGATCTGCTCCCAGACGCCGCCGGGGAAATAGGTGTTTCCCGGGGACACGGTGTTGGCACGGATTCCCTGCGGCGCGCGCTGATGCGCGAGGCCCTGGATGTAGTGCACGAGCGCAGCCTTGAAGGTGCCGTAGGGGCCGGCGGCAAAGTCGATCTCCCTGCCGGAGACGCTGGAGATCGCGACGACCGCCCCGGCTTTGCTTTTCTCCAGCCACGGCATCGCGGCATCCACCAGCCGGACACAGCCCATCAGGTCGATCTCGAACCCCTTGCGCCAATTTTCCTCGTCCTGGCCGATGGCAAGCGCGCTCACGTTGGCGATCACGATGTCGAGGCCGCCGAATCGCGCGGCGGAGGCCTCGACCCGGCGCTTCAGGGCTGCGGCATCGGCGACATCCAGCGCGCTGCCGAACGCGTCGATACCCTTCGCCTGGAGCGACCGCAGCGCCTGCTGCACGTCGGCGTCGTGCCGCGCGCAGATCGACACGTTCACGCCCTCGCCCGCCAGCGTCTCGGCAATCGCCCGTCCGATGCCTCTGGTGGCGCCGGTCACCACCGCCCGCAATCCCTTCAATCCGAGGTCCATCCTCTGTACTCCGTTGCAGGTCCTGGGGCTAAGGGGCGAGGTAGCGCTTTTCGATGGCAGCCCCGACCGTGTACTTGGGGTCGACCACGTTGCCGAGCCGCACCTTGCCGCACTGGCTCAGCATCATGTAGGCGTCCCAGCGGTCGAAGCCGTACTCCTTCTCCATCCACTTCACAAGCTCGGCATAGGCGATGCGGGTGGCATCTTCCAGCGGCCGGGTGCTGCCGATCGTCATGATCACGCGCTCGTTCTCGAGGCGGGGCCAGTCCAGCTGCCAGCCCTTGATCAGGTCGATGTGGATGGTGGTCACGCTGGAGTACTCGACGGCCGTGCCGCAGATCTCGCCGTCGCCCTGGCAGGCATGCGCGTCGCCGATGAACAGCCGCGCGCCGTCGGTGCGTACCGGCAGATAGGTGATGCTGCCCGGCCCCATGTCGGGCAGGTCCATGTTGCCGCCGTGGTTGTCGGGCGTGAGGGAATTGATCGAATCGATCTCCGGCGAGGTCGAAAGGGTGCCGATGTGCGGCCGGTACGGCAGCGTCACCCGCTTGCTCCAGTACACGCCCTGCTCGTCGACGTCGATCTTGCGCACCAGCTCCGGCAGCGGCTCGTTCAGGGTTGCCGTCATCGCCGTATTGGAAAGGCCGCCGAAGAACGGTATCAGGGCGCAGGTGCCGCGGGGGTTGGGGCCGCGGGGCTTCATCGAGACGATATGGACCGCGATCGCGTCGCCGGGCTCGGCGCCTTCGATCATGATCGGACCGTTCTGCGGATTCACGAACGGCATCCGCAGGACTTTCGACGGCAGGTCCTGCTCGGTCTTCACTGCGCCGCCGAACGCGTCCCGCGTCTCGACCACCACCCTGTCGCCGGGCTGGACCGTCAGCACCGGATCGGAATAAGGGCCCATCGTGAAGTGGTACTTGCCCTGCTTCGCCTCCGTCAGTTCATGCGTCGTGCCGGACCTGCCGCCGGCAACGCCGCGCGAGTACATGATCGATTGCTTGAGCCATTCCATGAGGGGGCCTTCCGTTGTGGCGCAAAGGTCAGATCGTCGGATGCCGCCGATGCCAGTCGGTCGCACCCTGAAACGCATGCCCGGCCCTGATCAGCAGTGCCTCGTCCAGATGGCGGCCCACGAGTTGAAAGCCGACCGGCAGCCCCGCCTGGTTCAAGCCACCCGGGATAGTGATAGTCGGGCTGCCGGACATGTCGAACGGTGCAGTGAAGCGCAGTACGTCGTCGATACCCCCCGGACGCTTGAACACCTCGTCGAGCTTGCCGGCCGAGGGATTGCCGAAAGGATGCACCGGCATCAGCAGCAGGTCGATCTCCTGAAAGAGCTTGCGCAACTGCCCCTGGAAGACCAGCCGCGCGTGGTAGATCCTCATCAGGTCCAGCACGCCCAGGTTGCGGCCCTGCTCGATCAGGTCGGCAAGCACCGGCCCGTATTCCGACGCGCGGGACGGGTAAGTCTTCTCGTGTGCCACGGCCGTTTCCACCGCGCAGAACTTGGCCCAGTCCTTGTACATCGCCACCGTATTGCCCGGCATGACGATCTCCGTGACCTTCGCCCCGAGATCGGCGAGAACCTTGCGCGCCTCGTCGATCACGGCGGCGGTGTCCGGCTCGCAGACGTCGTAGATGTAGCGCGGGTCGAAGCCGATCCGCAGGCCGCGGATCCCCTGCTCGAGACCCGCCAGGTAGTCCGGCACCGGCGCTTCGAGGGTCGTCGGATCGTTCGGGTCCATGCCGGCCATCGCGCCGAGCATCGCGCCCGCATCGGCGGCCGAGCGCGTCATCGGCCCGACGTGATCAAGGCTGTTGGCCAGCGGCAGTACGCCATGGCGGCTGACGCGACCCCAGGTCGGCTTCAGACCCGTGAGCCCGTTGGCGCCCGAGGGAAAGCGGATCGACCCGCCGGTGTCGGTGCCGATAGCGCCATAGCAGAGGCCGGCAGCAGTGGCGACGCCGGATCCGCTGGTGGAAACGCCGGGCCAGTGGTCGGCGTGCCAGGGGTTGTTCGGCGGCTCGACGGCCGGGTGGTGAACGGAAAACGCCCCTTCGGTCATCTTCAGCTTGCCGATCATGATCGCCCCGGCCTCGTACAGCCTGCTCACCACCGTGCAGTCGGATTCGGGTACGTAGTCAGCGAGAATCGTGGAACCCCAGGTGGTCTTCACGCCCCTGGTTTCGCAGAGGTCCTTGATGCCCACCGGAACGCCATGCATCGGGCCCCGGATCCGGCCGCCGGCAATCTCCACCTCGGCCTTTCGCGCCTGCTCCAGCGCGATGTCCGCGGTGACCGTCACGTAGCTGCGCAGCGTGGGTTCGAGCCGCTCGATCCGATCGAGGATCTGCCGGGTCACCTCGACAGGCGAAAGCTTGCGGCTCCTGTAAGCATCGGCCAGCTCGGTGATGTTGGCAAACGGGATATCGGTCAAGGCCATCGATGGGCTCCTCTCGAAGGAAGCTCGGGACCGACGCCACCAGGAGGCCGCGGCGAATTGTTTCCCAAGCAACTAGTTCGAGCATCGTAAGTCGTGCCCGCCAGCAGCGTCAAGCGCGACTTTCATTGCCGACTTCGGGCCAAGCTGCGACGGCATCAGCCGCTCACGGCTTCAGACCCTTATCTCCTGTCGGCTGCGAGCATTTCCTGCAGTTTCCCCGATTCGATCAGCCGCGCGAGTTCGCTGGCGCCGCCGACGAGGATGCCTTTCACGAAGATCATCGGCATCGTCGGCCACCCGGTCCACATCTTCAGCGCATTGCGCCGACGCCACTCGCCGAGATAGCTGCCGTACTCCAGGTACTTGTAGGGATGCCGGCTGCGTCGAGCGCTTTGCGCGCCTTTCGCGGAAACGGATTCATGGCCATGCCGACGATGACGACATCGTTGGCGGCGACGGCCGATTCGACCTCGTCGATCACCTCCCGGTGGTGGTCGCTGATCCGCGACCTGACGGCGGCGTGTATATGGCTTTCCTGGAGAATCGGTCGGGGCATTCGAGTCCTCACGGGTCACGGCGCAAACCCCGCCGTCGACTGTTTTACCTTTGCAGCACCTGGCGGATCGCCAGCCAACTCGCCTGGTCGGCAGCCAGCAGCAGGCCGCCGTCCTTGCGCAGGGGATCATAAGCCGCGCCGTCCAGATGCGCGACATAGCCGCCCGCCTCGCGTTGCAGGATCACACCCGGCGCATGGTCCCACGGCGTCAGCTTGTGGAAGATGGCGAAGTCGTAGTGTCCGCTGGCGACGACCCGGCATTCGTGCGCGGAACAGCGATAGCCGGCGGTGGCGGGGAAGCGGGTGAGCCGCTGGGCAAATGCCGGCCGCAGTGCCGGGTCCATGTGCGCCCACAGACCGCAGCCTTCCATCTCCAGCACCGGTCTGGGCGCTGCAACCCGCAGGCGCTCACGGCTGCCGTCGGCATGTCGGATCCAGGCTCCTTCGGCCTTCGCGGCGATCGTCCAGTCCCGGACCAGCGGATCGCAGATGACGCTGGCAACCGGCTCTCCGTGAACCAGGAAGGCGACCATCACGGCGAATACGCCGATGCCCGCAGCGAAGTTGCGGGTCCCGTCGATCGGGTCGAGCGTGATGGCGAAGTCGGCACCGGCAAGCAACTCGAGCACGCCGGGATCGGCGAAGACGGCTTCCTCGCCGATGATTACCGCGCCGGGGAACATCTCGCGCAGGCGCGCCGTCAGCATCCGCTCCGCAGCCTCATCGGCATCGGTGACGAAATCGATTGCCGAACTTTTCGTGCGCACGTCGCGCGCGTTCAGGCGGCGAAAGTGCGGCAGGATTTGCCGGTCCGCCACGGCGAGGAGGAGATCGGCGGTGGCGTCGAGCTGGGCGAGGGTCGGCGTCATGCGCGATTCTCGCACCTCTCACGAGCGCTGCCGCGCCGGCGCCGTCTGTTACAGATCGAGGTCGGCGGACCTCTGTGATGCGTCAGTGGCGAGGGGCCTTCAGTCCGGGGGGATTCCCGCCTCCTTGATCACCTTCGCCTGCGCGAGATGTTCCCCGGTGCGGTAATCATCGGCGAGGAAGCCGTCTTCGCCGATCCCGGCGTGCTCGAGTTGCTTGCCGGTGCCGACTTCGCCATCACGCTCGACCCGATC
>JACCRJ010000267.1 GCA_013813615.1 Lautropia sp.
CCACGTGCCTACGGAGCCGCTCGACCGCCTCTTCCTCCGCTTTCTGAAATTCGGCTCGCTCGCCTGGGGCGGACCAGTGGCTCAGATCGCGATGATCCGCCAGGAGCTGGTAGCCGAGGAGAAGTGGGTCAGCCCGCAGCACTTCAATCGTGTGCTGGCAATGTATCAAGTGCTGCCCGGGCCCGAGGCGCACGAGCTCTGTGTCTATTTCGGCATGCTTTCGCGAGGCAGGATCGGCGGCATCCTGGCGGGGCTCGGGTTCATGCTTCCGGGGTTCGTCCTCATGTTCCTGTTGTCGTGGCTGTACGTTCGTTACGACCTCAAAACCACGGGCACGTTCGTCGTCGTATTCGCAGCAGTTCAGGCGGCGGTTGCAGCGCTCATCGTGCGAGCGGTACACCGTATCGGAGGTCATGTGCTGGCAGATCGATGGTTATGGATCATTGCGATAGTCGCGACCGTCGCGCAGCTTTCCGGCGTGCATTTCGCGATAACGCTTGTCGCTGGAGGACTCGCGTACGTGCTTGCCAAGCAGGGCTGGCCTACGGTCGCGGGCGTGTTGATTGCCGCGTGCGCCGCGGGCGTGATCGCCTTGCTTGCTTACAACAATTTCGAGCTCGCTCCGATGGCAGGGCGAATCGCGCAGGAGGGCGCCGGCCAGGCTGAGCGGTCACTGTGGGATCTGTTCATCTCCGGGCTCAAGGCTGGCATGCTGACTTTTGGGGGCGCATACACCGTCATTCCCTTTCTGCAGGAAGACGCTGTTGCCGACGGCGCTTGGATGACCAACACGCAGTTTCTGGATGGTCTGGCGCTGTCCAGCCTGTTGCCGGCGCCGCTGATCATATTCGCGACGGTCATCGGATACCTGGGTGGAGGGGCAGCGGGGGCCATCGTGTTGACCCTCGGCATCTTTCTTCCAGCTTTCGCGTTCACTTTGCTGGCGCATGACCCGCTGGAGAGGTTCGTCTCTCAGCCGCGCATCCGCGAGTTCCTGGAAGGCGTGACTGCAGCAGTCGTTGGGCTGATTGCTGGAACCACGATCGCACTGATGATGGTGAGCATCGTGAGCATCCCCACGGGGATCGTCTTTGCAGTCGCGCTCGCGGCGCTGTTCTACTTCAAGGCCAAGCTTGTCATCCCGCTCGTCGTTGCGGGCGCTGCGCTTGCCGGATACCTGTTCAGTCTGGTGCTGTGACGGAGGCTCGTGATGAGAGCACTTGTTGTCGCCTTTTTATTGGGATTTGCTATGGATACCTATGCGCAAACAGATAACTTCGACAAGGCAGGCGCGGGCGCGCTGCCTCAGGGCTGGAAAACGGGGGTGACGGGGCAGGGCACAGGCTCCTGGGCCGTCAACCCGGATTCCACGGCACCCAGTCCACCAAATGTGTTCACACAGGGCGGGCACGGCACCTTTCCGTGGGCCGTCCGGGAAGGTGTCGCTCTGAGCGACGGCTTCGTTGAGGTCAAGTTCAAAGCTATTTCCGGCAAGGAAGACCAGGCCGCCGGCGTCATGTGGCGCTGGAAGGACGGCAACAACTATTACGTTGCCCGCGCGAATGCGCTGGAGAACAACGTTTCGCTCTACTACACGGCGAACGGGCGACGAAACACGATCAAGTACGTCAAAGCCCCTGTGCCTCTCAACAAGTGGCACACGCTGCGCGTGGACTTCACTGCCACGACAATAAAGGTTTCGCTCAACGGCAAGGTATACATCGACGAGAAGGACAATCACATCACCGGCACCGGCGCGGTAGGTCTTTGGACAAAAGCCGACAGCGTGACCGCCTTCGATGATTTTGCATACGGCCCGGCGAAGTCCAAGTAGTGCTTGCTGCACCCACAGGAGGATCTGCGATGTACGAGATGAAACCACTGGCGTGTGACCCTGCGCGATTGCAAGGCTTATCCGAAAAGATGATCGTCAGCCATTACGAAAACAATTATGGCGGCGCGGTAAAGCGCCTCAGCCAAATCGTCGAGTACCTCGGTAAACTCGACTTTGCGAAGGCACCCGGGTTCGTCATCAATGGATTGAAACGCGAAGAGCTGATCGCGATGAACTCGATGATCCTGCACGAGATCTACTTTGCCGGCTTGGGCGCTGCGGAGCGGCCGGGGGAGCTATCGGATGCATTGGCACGCGACTTCGGCAGCGCGCAACGGTGGAGCCAGCAGTTTGCGGCCATGGGAAAGGCGCAGGGTGGCGGCTCAGGCTGGGTGCTTCTGAGTTATTCGCCGCGCAGCGGCAAGCTCATCAATCAGTGGGCGGCCGATCATACGACCACGATTGGCGACGGTGTGGTCCTTCTCGCGCTCGACATGTACGAACATTCGTATCACATCGACTACGGCGCGAAGGCTGCGGCGTACGTCGACGCATTCATGCAGAACATCAACTGGTCGGATGCCGCCGAACGTTATCAGGAGGGTGCTGCGAAAGCGCTCTTGAGCCGGTAAGCGTCATGTCATTGCGTCTGGTTGGTTACGTCGATCTGCCTCCGAATCACGGCAAAGGCGGGTTTGATCATGCCGACGTTCACACAGGCTCGGACCGGCTGTACGTCGCGCATACGAGCAACGACGCGCTCGACGTGATCGACTGCGCCGAATTGCGCTACGTCGAGTCCTTCAGCGGGCTCACTGCGGTGGCGGGTGCCCTCGTTTCCGAAGCGCGAGGGCTTGTCTTCACCTCGAACCGTGGCGAGAACACCGTATCTGTTTTCAGACCGGGAGCGGAGCAGAATGCGTTCAAAATTCCGGTCGGCTTAAAGCCGAACGGACTCGCATTCGACCCTGCTCGTGGCGTTCTGATCGCGGCGAACGTCGGCGACCCCGCGCTCGCCGGATCGTTCACGATCTCGGTAATCGACATCGAGCGCAAGGAGCGCATCGCAGAAATTCCTGTACCCGGCCACACGCGTTGGACGGTCTACGATCCGGGGCGCGACATGTTCTATGCCAACATCGCCTCGCCTGCGCAGATCGTGGCCATCGACGCGGGCAATCCCCGCGCCGTTGCTTTGGAGTTCGAAATCTCAGCCGCAGGGCCACACGGGCTGGATATCGATCCGGCGGCGGGAAGACTTTTCTGTGCATGCGACGCGGGTGTGCTGTTCGCAATCGATGCTGCGTCAGGACGCGTGCTCGGCGAAGTGGCATTGAGCGGAGCGCCGGACGTGATCTTTCTGAATGCAGCGAGCGGGCGCCTGTACGTCGCGATCGGCAGGCCGGGAGTGATCGACGTCATCGATACCTCCGCGATGCGCCGCATCGAGACGGTCGCTACGGAACCCGGCGCGCATACGCTCGCGCTCGACCGGAAACGCAACCGGGTGTTCGCTTTTTTGCCCGAGACGCACCGGGCGGCCGTCTATCGGGACGACGCCTGACTGAAAGCGCAGTTCCGGCGCGCGGGAGCAGAGGGGGCTTGGAGCGTTGAAGATGCAAGCACGACCTTCGACAGCGCAAAAGGCGCTGTCAAGGGCTTGCTTAAACGAAACCAGTGATCAAGTGTAGTAGCTCAGATTCTTCATTCCGAGCCGTGATCGAAAATTCACGATGTGCACGACCAGAGGGACTGCGTCTGGACACGCGACCAGCATCGCGAGTAACCTTTGCTCGTGGGGATTTTGCAGATTCCCCGCCGTCGGTAAGACGCCTCCCGCGTCCAAATCTGCTTCTACTCGTAGGAACGGAGTCAGAAGCCATGGATGCAATGCAGCTTCTCCACACGCGCTACTCGGCATTGAAGCTCGGTGAGCCCGCGCCTTCGGCCCAGGCCGTCCGTGCCATGCTCGAGAGTGCGGCCCGTGTCCCGGGATCACGGCCGACTCCTGCCCTGGCGCTTGAAGAGTTCGCCCAGCATTGGACTGGGGAACATGCCAAGCTCGCCGCCGCGCGATAGCGTGGCGACGTGAAATATCTCTGGAAGCTTCGCCCCTACTTTCGCCAGGTCGCGGGCGAGCTCGTCCTGGGCTCGCTGGCCGGCATCGTCATGAACACGGCGGTGGTACTTCCGGCGATCCTGCTCGGCGCCGCGATCGACAAAGCGTTCGCCCTGGAGCGGGGCGAGGCGACGCCCGGTGACGTCACGCTCGCTGCAATCCTGCTGATAGGCGGGACGCTGCTTACGGAGGGACCGCGCGTGATCAAGCGCTGGTGGCTGATCACTGCCAACGCCCGCATTCGCGCCAATCTGCGCGCCGACGCCCTTCGTGGAACGCTGTCGCGGCCTCTGGCCGATCTGCACAAGACCTCCATCGGCGACCAGCTGGCGCGCATCGTCGGCGACGTCGAAGTGCTCGTTGTGGGCGTGCGGGAGTTCACCATCGAGACGTGGGATACCGTTCTCTTTTCCTGTTCTTTTCTCGTCGCCATGTTCGTCATCGACGCAAAGCTGTCGCTCCTCGCTCTGTTGCCGGTGCCCGTAGCGATGCTCATCGCGCACGCGTCCGGGCGCTGGGTGGCGTCGCGAACGACTGACGCGAGGGAGGCGAACGCGGCGCTGACCGCGCGGATTCAGGAGTTGCTCGCGGGCTTCCGCGTGCTGCGTGTTTTCGGCCGTGGTTCAGCTGCGACGAACGAGATCGATAACTTCTCCCGGGCATTCGCCGAGCGCAACCTCAGCGCGACGCGCCTGCGTCTGGGTCTGACTCCGCTATATAGCAGCCTGATGATGTCAGGCGTTGTATTCGTAATTTGGCAGGGTGGCCAACGCGTGATCGACGGGAGCTTAAGCATCGGCACGTTCGTCGGGTTCCTGGCGTTGTTCATCCGTTTCGTGGAGCGCGGCTTCCGGATCCCGCAGCTCGTCAATTCCATCCAGAGCGGCGGAGCCGCGTACGCGCGGCTGGAGCCCATGCTGGCGCCAGCTCTGAGCGTGGCGGACGAGCCTCGTTTCGCATCTTTCAAGTCGGACCATGTCGCCGGCTTTGGCCGCAGGGAAATAAGAGGTGAGCGTGGCCGATGCGGCCCGGTCGGCGTCTCACTGCAGAACGTCACGTTTACGTACCCGGGCGCGACCCGACCCGCACTCGTCGAGTTGTCGCTTCGAGTGGCGCCGGGCAGCCTCGTGGCCGTGACAGGTCCAGTGGGATCGGGCAAGAGCGCGTTGGCGCGCACGCTATTGGGCATTTACCCCATCGGCGCGGGCGAGGTGCGGCTCTTCGCGTCGGACGGCGCGACGCAGAAGACCCAAGCCGGCCTCGTCGGCTACTTGCCT
Source organism: Lautropia sp. (assembly GCA_013813615.1). Lineage (GTDB taxonomy): Bacteria > Pseudomonadota > Gammaproteobacteria > Burkholderiales > Burkholderiaceae_E > Lautropia. Next base: position 5,231 of record JACCRJ010000267.1, read on the forward strand.
CAGGACGCGCACCTTTTCTCGGGTTCGATCCTGGAAAACATCCACATGGCTGCCGAAGCCGGTCACCGAGAGTTCGCTGAACGGGCGGTGCGGCTTGCTGTCCTCGACACGGATGTCGCTGAATTTCCGGTTGGCCTGGACACGCAGATCGGCGAGCTCGGCGTGCGCATCTCGGGCGGCCAGCGGCAGCGCCTGGGTCTGGCGCGGGCGATCGCGGCGAGCGCTCCCAATCCGCCCGGCCTGCTGGTGTTGGATGACCCTTTCTCCGCGGTCGACGTGGAGACGGAGTCGCGCATCATCGCGGCACTTCGCGAAGCATTCGGACCGCAACGGCCGGAGAATGAACGCGTAACAATATTGCTTTGCTCCCAGCGTCTTGCGGCCTTCCCCCTGGCCGATCGCGTCGTGGTGCTCGCAAACGGCAGAATCGAGGAGGACGGTCTGCACGACGAGCTGCTGGCGCGGGGCGGCCTGTACGCACGCATTTACCGGGCGCAGACGCGCAGCGAGCTCACCACCGCGGAGGGCGAAGCATGAGCGTCGCCGCGACTCGGATACCCCCTGCGCGCGAGGGTATCGGAAGGCAGCTCGGCGAGCTCGCACGGCCCTGGCAGCGCATGCTCGTCGTCATTGCCGTGCTCGTACTGACCGGCGCCCTCTTCGAGCTGCTGCCTCCGGTGCTGATCCGCTGGATCGTCGACGAGCACTTAGTGGTGGGCAAGAGCGAAGGCTTGCTGCCGTTGGCGCTGCTGTACCTTGGGGCGGCGGCGTTAGGCCAGAGCCTCGCATTCGTCTATGGCTATATGGCGGCAGCCGTGGCACAGGGCGTCCTCAGCAAGCTGCGCGTGCGACTGTTCGGCCATCTACAGCGCCTGCCGGCGAGCTATTTCGACGGCACTCCTCTCGGCGACGCGATCAGCCGCTGCACGGCGGACATCGACACGCTGGATACGGTGTTTACGAGCGGCGTCGCAACCCTCGTGGCGAATCTCTTTCGCCTGGTCACGATCGCGGCTGCGATGATCATCCTCAGCCCAATCCTGTCCCTTGCGGCGGCGGTGGTATTGCCGCCGCTTGTCGTCGTCACGCGTTTTTTCCAGGTGCGCATTCGCGACGCGGAGCGCGCGGGCCGAAAAGCAGTAGGTGAAATGAACATTCACCTGCAGGAAACCCTGCGCGGTGTGGAGGTCATCCAGGCCTTCAGACGGGAGGCGACCCTGGTTGCCCGCTTCAGGCAAGTGCTGCGGCGGGTGTTGCAGGCCTCGAACCGGTCCACGCTGTACTCCTCCTTCTATCCCCCCGTCACCGCCTTGATGACTTATACGGCGATCGCTTTTCTCCTGTGGGCAGGGACGCGCGATGCCTTTGGCACGCTGGGCATCTCGATCGGCACGCTGACGGCGTTCGCGCTGCTCCTGCAGCGCTTTTTCATGCCGGTGACCGCGTTAGGTGACGAATGGCAGACGGTGCAGGGCGCCTTATCAGGCGCAGAACGCATCTTCGAGGTGCTGGCGCTGCCTGTCGATGAGCAGCCGCCACCGTCGCCGCCGCGAAACCAGCAGCGAGACGGCCTGGTCTGCAAGGACGTGGTATTCGGCTATGAGCCGGGAGCGCCGATTCTGCACGGCATAAATCTGCACGTTGCCCCAGGGGAGCTCGTCGCACTGGTGGGACGCACGGGGGCCGGGAAAACCAGCATTGTCCACCTCATCGCAGGCCTGTACGAGCCATGGCGAGGCATGGTTCGCGTTGCGGGACGGAGCCCTCGCGCGCTGTCGGACGAAGCTAAACGCCAAGCGTTCGGCATTGTGCCTCAGGCATCGCAGATATTCAGCGGCACGGTACTCGAGAATCTTACGCTCAAGGATGAAGGGATATCGGAATCGGCTGTGATCGACGCGGCGAGAGTCAGCGGCGCGGACGCGTTCATCCGCTCTCTGCCGAATGGCTACCGGACGTTGCTCCGGGGCTCCGGGCGGGGCTTGGGCGTGCAGCTATCGGCCGGCCAGGAGCAGCTTTTGACGTTGACCCGTGCGCTGGTCTCGCGTCCTTCTGTTCTGTTGTTTGACGAGGCCACATCCTTCGTCGACGGCGCAAGCGAATCGGCATTGCGCAGGGCACTGCATGCCACCGTGCTCAACCGCGGCACCGCCGTGCTGAGCGTTGCTCACAGGCTCTCGATGGCAAGAGAGGCGCACCGCGTCGTCGTCATCGACAATGGTCGCATCGTCGCAGATGGGCCGCCGGCGGATCTCATCGCACATGGCGGGCACTTCGCGGCGCTGCTCGAGCTCGAGGCGGCGGGCTGGGACTGGCGAGGAGCAGACTAAATGCGGCACGGAAGATTGGTCGAAGCGTCGCGCCTGCCGTCCCGCCGTTCGTTATTCAAGTTGTCGAACGCGCTCCGTCGGGGCTGCGCGGCGCTGCCGTGGTAGGCGATGGATTCATGTCTTTTTTGGAAGTCGAGCGGGAGCTCTTTTAGCCCGTCCTGAACCGCGATCGGCGACCGATCAATGATGCACCGTCAGTTGTGGAGCAAGGGCCTGCGCGCCTTCGGCGACGGCTACGTGAGCCTGCTGCTTCCAATGTATCTGGTGCTGCGCTCCGCCGAACCACTCACTCGATCTCTGCGGGGTCGTCATTCATTTTGCAGATGCAGTTGCCTCCGAAATGCGTCAAGCTCTCGAAATATTGATGTGTAATTCCGGACACTCTTTTCTGCCGCAGTCCACACGAGATGGCCATATGGGGGATACGTTGCAGAGTAGTGATGGAAAACCCTTTGGAGAAACGCTATGCGATGCAATCAACTAGTGCGATTCACCGTGACGTTGCTCGTCGTACTTTCAATTGGCGCCGCTGGTTCGATCCACGCGGCGGATAAGCCCCTGGACACGGCCACGATTGAGCGGATTATCGACCTTAAAGGGACGATGAACGAACAGGAC
>JACCRJ010000272.1 GCA_013813615.1 Lautropia sp.
GTGCTGATCGCGCAAGCCTACAGCACCACGCAGCAGCAACGTGGCGCGGGAGACGCGACGGCGACCCGCATCTATGCCGAAGCCTTCGGCAAGGATGCCGAGTTTGCCAGCTTCTACCGCAGCCTCGAGGCCTACCGCGGCTCGTTCAACAGCCGCAGCGACGTGCTGGTGCTGGATCCCTCCACGGACTTCTTCAAGTACTTCCGCGGAGCGCCGGGCGCCGCCGGCAAGTGAGCCGGGTCACGGCGGCAACTTCGGCAGCCGGTGCGCAAGCCGACATGGACACGGTGGCAGCTGGCTCGCCCCTGATGCTGGCCCTGGGCCTGGTGCTGATCATCGAGGGGTTGCTGCCGCTCATCTCGCCGCTCTCCTGGCGCGAGGCGATGCGGCGGATGGCGGATTTCCGGGACGGGCAGATCCGTTTCGTCGGCTTGGGCGCCGTGGTGGCCGGGCTGCTGCTCGTGATGATCGCGGTCTGACCGTGGCGCGCCGCGCTTCCCGAAACCGCTTGAATCCGGCACCGCAAAGCGGATACTGAGGCCGATGCCGATGAACCGCTGGCTGCTGCCCGACGCCATCTCCGACCTGCTGCCGGCGCAAGCCCAGGCGCTGGAGGAGATGCGTCGCGCCATCCTCGACTGCTATCGCAGCTGCGGCTACGAGATGGTGGTCCCGCCGCTGATCGAGTACCTGGAGTCGCTGCTGATCGGCAGGGGCGGAGACCTCGAGCCGAAGACCTTCAAGCTGGTCGACCAGATCTCCGGACGCACGCTCGGCGTGCGCGCGGACATCACGCCGCAGGTGGCGCGCATCGACGCGCACATGCTGCATGCCCGCCAGGTGACCCGGCTGTGCTACTGCGCCTCGGTGCTGCGCACCCGGCCCAACGGCCTCGAGGCATCGCGCGAGCCGATCCAGATCGGCGCGGAGATCTACGGCCATGCGGGGCTGGAAGCCGACCTCGAGGCGATCGACCTGCTGCTGCAGTCGCTGCGGATCGCCGGCATCACCGGCATCGCCGGCATCAGCGGCATCAGCGGCATCACCGGCAACCTGGCGCCCGGCCGCCCGAAGCCGGGTTTGCATCCCCTGCGGGGGGATCGCGCAAAGCGTGAGGGGGCGGGCTCCGGGCGGCTGCGGCTGGATCTTTGCGACCTCGGCCTGGTGCGGCTGCTGCTGGCCGACCTGCCGGCGGTGCAGGAAGAGGACGTCTTCGCGCTGTTGCAGGCGAGGGACCTGCCGGACCTGCGCCAGCTGCTGAAGCCTTCGGCTGATCGGCCTGCCGCGGCTGCGCTGCTGGAGCTGACGCAATGCTTCGGCCCGGCAGGTGCCGCGCTGGTCCGGGCGCGCGGGTCGCTTGCCGGCTGGCCGCAGGCGCTGGCGATACTGGATCAGCTGGAGCGGGTGGTGACCTCGCCGCGACTGGTGCAGCATGCGGGCGCCGTGGAGATCGCACTGGATCTCGCCGACGTCCGGGGCTTTCGCTATCACACCGGCTTGTGCTTTGCCGTCTATGCCGAGGGGCATGCGCAGGCCGTGGGCCGGGGCGGGCGCTACGACGGCGTCGGCGAGGTTTTCGGACGATCCCGCGCAGCCACCGGCTTTTCGCTCGACCTGCGCGAGCTGGTGGAGTTGCGGGAGCTGTCGGCGCCTGCCGTACCCACCCGGATCATCGCAGCCCCCTGGTCCGACGATGCAGCGCTGATGACTCTGATCGGAGAGCTGCGCGGCCAGGGGCAGGTGGTGATGCAGTTGTTGCCGGGCCAGACGGACCACGGTGCGGATCAGGAAATCGACCGGACGATCGAACTGGAGAATGGACGCTGGCAGGTGCGCAATCGCACCGGGCGTAAGGGTGGACAATTGAGCGGGAACGCCTCGGCATGAGCGGGAATCTGGTGGTGGTCGGAACCCAATGGGGTGACGAAGGCAAGGGCAAGGTAGTGGACCTGTTGACCGACGAGGCGCAAGGCGTCGTGCGGTTCCAGGGCGGCCACAATGCCGGCCACACCCTCGTCATCGAAGGCCGCAAACAGGTGCTGCGCCTGATTCCGTCGGGAATCCTGCGGCGCAACGTCACCTGCTACATCGGCAACGGCGTGGTGCTGTCGCCGGCAGCGCTGCTCACGGAAATTGCGGAACTCGAAGCGGTTGGCGTGGACGTGCGCAGCCGTCTTCGCATCAGCCTCGCCTGCACGCTGATCCTGCCGTATCACGTCGCGCTCGACCAGGCGCGCGAGGCGCGCCGCGGCGACGCCAAGATCGGCACCACCGGCCGCGGCATCGGTCCGGCTTATGAGGACAAAGTCGGCCGGCGCGCCCTGCGGGTGGAGGATCTGTACTCGCCGCAGACGGCGCGCGAGCGGATCCGGGAGGTGATGGACCATCACAACTTCCTGCTCACCAACTACTACCACGCCGCCGCGCTGGATCCGGAGCAGGTGGCAGACGAGGTGCTCGATCTCGGGCAGAAGATTGCGCCCATGGTCACCGACGTATCGGGCGAGCTCGCGGACGCGCTCGCCCGCGGCGACAAGCTGCTGTTCGAAGGGGCGCAGGGAGCGCTGCTGGATGTGGACCACGGCACCTATCCGTACGTCACCAGCAGCAACTGCATCGCCGGTGCGGCATCGGCCGGCGCCGGCGTCGGCCCGGGACAGCTGAACTTCGTCCTCGGCATCGCCAAGGCCTACACCACGCGGGTAGGCAGCGGCCCTTTCCCGACCGAGTTGAACGACGCCATCGGCAAGCGGCTCTCGGAGCGCGGCCACGAGTTCGGAGCGGTAACCGGCAGACCGCGACGCTGCGGGTGGTACGACGCGGTCGCGATGAAGCGCTCGATCGAACTCAACGGCGTCTCGGCACTGTGCCTGACCAAGCTCGACGTGCTCGACGGACTCGACACCCTGCGGATCTGCACCAGCTACGAGATCAGCGAGGACACCGGCGATATCCGGCGTCTCGCTCGCCTGCCGAGCGGAGCGGCGGCCGTCGCCAGCTGCCGGGCCGTCTTCGAGGACCTGCCGGGCTGGACGCAGACGACCAGGGGACTGCGCCGGTACGATGAGCTTCCCGTCGCCGCGCGGCGCTACGTCGAGCGGCTGTCGGAGCTGGCGGGCGTGCCGATCGACATCGTGTCCACCGGTCCTGACCGGGAGGAGACGATCGTGCTGAAGCACCCGTTCAAGTAGCTGGCCGCCACCGCATCCATCAGAACATCGACAGCCATGAAACCCGACATGTCAGACCTGTATGTCACCTGGGACGACTACAACCGTCTGATCGAACGCCTGGCGGTGATCGTTCATGATTCGGGATGGCAGTTCGACTCCATCATCTGCCTTGCCCGCGGCGGCCTGCGCGTGGGAGACGCGCTTTCGCGAATCTTCGACAAGCCGCTCGGCGTGATGACCACCAGCTCTTATCGCGCTTCCGGTGGCACCGTCCAGGGGAACCTGAAGATCGGCAGTCAGATCAGCGCCGCCGAAGAGGTTACTCGCGGTCGGGTGCTGCTGGCGGACGATCTCGTAGACTCGGGTGACACGCTGCAGGCGGTGCTGCCGGAGTTGCGCCGCCGCTATCCGGCCATGGGTGAAATCCGCACGGCCGTGCTCTGGTACAAGAGCGTCTCCGTGTGCAGGCCTGACTACTACGCGCAGTTCCTCGAGACGAGCCCCTGGATCCACCAGCCCTTCGAGGCCTACGAAGGCTGCGACATCGAAACGCTCAGGCAACCGCGCTAGCTGCAGTTGCCACGGTGCCCCTGATGCTCTGCTCTCAGCCGAGCGGTACCGGGACGAAGATCCGCGCCTCGCCCCGCTGTACCAGCAACGCGACGGACTTGCCAGCGTCCTTCAACGCATTCTTCACGTCTTCGACCCTCTTTACCTTCGAGCCGTCGACCGACAGCAGCACGTCTCCGGGACGTACGCCGGCGGCGGCCGCTGCCCCGGTTGCTTCATGCACCAGCAGGCCTTCATTGGCGGAGGCACCGGTGCCGGCCTTCGGTTCGATCGGGCCCACCGTCAAGCCGAGCCTCGGGCCGGTCTCGACGCCTTTGGCTTTGGGACCGGCATCGGCGACCTTGTCCATCGCGCCGAGCGTCGCGGAGACTTGAGAGACCTTGCCCTCACGCCATACTTCAAGCGTGACCTTCTCTCCCGGGGGCAGCATGCCGACGATTGACGCCAGGTCGGCCGCCGTGACAATCGGCTTGCCGTTGACTTTGCGCACCACGTCACCTGTCTCGAGTCCAGCGCTTTCCGCAGGTCCGCCGCCGGCAACCGAGGTGATGGCTGCGCCCTCTGGCGTTTTGAGGCCGAAGGCATCCGCCAGAGCCTGGTCGACTTCCTGGATGCCAACGCCCAACCGGCCATGCTGCACGCCTCCCGTGGCCACGATCTGATCCTTCACCCGCATCGCCAGATCGATCGGAATGGCGAACGAAAGGCCCTGGTAGCCGCCGGTGCGGCTGTAGATCTGCGAGTTGATGCCGACCACTTCACCTTGGGAGTTGAACAAAGGCCCGCCGGAGTTGCCCGGGTTTACCGCAACGTCGGTCTGGATGAAAGGAACGTAGCCTGCCCCGGGTATGGTGCGCTTCTTGGCGCTGACGACGCCGACGGTCGCGCTGTTCTCGAAGCCAAACGGCGAGCCGATCGCAAGAACCCATTCGCCGACGTCGAGATCCTTCACGTCGCCCAGTTTCACTGCCGGCAGGTTCTTCGCGTCGATTTTCAGGATGGCCACGTCGGTCCTTCGATCGGCGCCGAGGACTTTTGCGCGGAACTCGCGCCGGTCCGTCAGTTTCACCGTTACCTCACTCGCCCCCTGCACGACATGGGCGTTGGTCACGACCAGCCCATCCTCCGACAGGATGAATCCCGAACCCGTGCCCCGGGCGGGCATCCGGGGCTCGCCCTGGCCGCGAGGACCGAATTCAAAGGGAAACTCTTCGCCGAATGGGTTGCCCCGGCCGAAAGGATTCCGCCCGAACGGTCCGTCGCCGCCCCCCTCGTCGGTCGCCTCCTTGGTACCGGAAACGCTGATATTGACGACCGACGGCCCCTGCTGCGCTACGATCTGCTCGAAAGCGGGCCTGGTGGTCCCACCCGTCGCGCTTGCCGCCGTCCCCGCCGCAGTCGGTGTTGCGACACGGGTCGGCTCCGCCTGCATCGCTGAGGCGGCCCCGATTCCCAGCACTCCCGCAGCCGCCAGGGCGGCATAAATACGGTTCAGTTTCATTGATCACTCCTTTGGTTGATCCGCGGCAGGCGCCGCGCACAACGAACTTTCGCCTCCTTTGCTTAAGGGGCGCTTAAGCACCGGGAATAGCCTTTGCTGACCTGTCGAGGTCCTGCCCGGGAGGTGACATGAAAGGATTGAAGATTGCGCTTGCGATTGGAACGCTGATTACCGTAGTCGAAGGGCGCTCTGCGCAAGCGGTGGAAGGAGTCGATGACAATGAAGCTTCGGTCGCGATCGTTCCTTCCGCCTTCGTGAAGAACGCCATGCTGGCCACGGGTTGCTGGGCTCGCCTCTACGGCAGGACGAACTTCAGCGGAGATGTCCTGACTGTCGCCGGCCCCGTGGACCTGCCGAAGGCCGAGTTGCGGCCCGCCTTCCGATGGGG
>JACCRJ010000280.1 GCA_013813615.1 Lautropia sp.
TCAACTCCCCGTACGAGAAGTTCGTCGGCGCCAATACCCGCTTCTGGCACGCGAGCGGGTTCGACATGCAGCTCGACGCCGGCGGCTTCAGGCTGCGTACGCAGTCGCTGGCAACGGTGGTGCTCGGCGGCATCGCCTTCCAGGCACCGGATGACCGGCTCGGTCTGCAGGCTCCGGAAAACATGGCGTTCAAGCTGGCGCCGGACGAATCCACCGCCCTTTCGCCCGACGATGGCGCGTCGCGAACATTGCTGATGTACTTCAACCAGTCGTTGCGGGGTCTCGCGCCGGGCGCGCCGGTGGACTTCCGCGGTGTCGCCCTCGGTGAGGTCAAGTCGATCGGCGTGGAGTTCGATCCGCAGGAGGGCCAGTTCCGGATGCCGGTCCTGGTGCAGATCTATCCGGAGCGGCTGCGCCGCAGCGTCGGCGGCGAGGACCCCGACGGGTCGCCCGATTCGCGGAACCGGCTGCAGGCCATGGTCGATCGCGGCCTGCGCGCCCAGTTGCGGATGGGCAACCTGCTGACCGGGCAGCTCTACGTCGCACTGGACTTCTTCCCGAACGCCGAGCCGGGTCCGCCGCTGCCGCCGGTATCCGCAGGCGAGCCGCTTCGCCTGGCGACGATTCCCAACAGCCTGGACGAGCTGCAGTCGCAGATCGGCGAGATCGCCGTGAAGCTGAGCAAGATCCCCTATGAACAGATCGGCAACGATCTCCAGAAGACCATGGCAAGCCTCGAACGCACCCTCGGCACCGCGGAAAAGCTGGTCAAGACCCTGAACAACGACGTGTCGCCGCAGATCACGGCCGCCATGAAGGACGTTCGCAAGACGCTGGACGCCGCCGGCAGGACGCTCGACCAGGCGGGCAAGACCATGGCTGCCACCGGGCGGGCAGTCGCCGAGGACGCCCCGCTGCAGCAGGACCTGCGACATACGCTGCAGGAACTCAGCCGCGCCGCGGTGTCGCTGCGGGTACTCACGGACTACCTCGAGCAGCATCCGGAGTCCCTGTTGCGCGGCAAGCGGAGGGATTCCAGGTGAAGCGTACGGATCAGATGCTGCTCGCCCTGGCTGCGGCACTGGCGCTCGCCGGCTGTGCCGCTCCGCCGTTGCAGTACTACACCCTGTCGGGAGCGTCACGGGCAGCAGGGGCGGGTTCAGCAGCGGGTTCAGCAGCGGGTTCAGCAGCCCGTTCCGCGGCCGGTTCCGCGAATGCCGGCGCCGTGCACATCGAGGTCGCGCCGGTCGGCGTTCCGGAGCGCCTGGCCCGGCCGCAGATGGTCATCCGCAACGACAGCGACGACCCCGACAGCAACCGGCGCGGCGGGGGCCGCGGCGACAGTGACGGCGCTTCCACCCGGGTGCAGGTACTGGAGCAGCACCGCTGGACCTCCGCCTTCGACAGTGAACTGCGCGACGCGTTCGCCGGCGCGATCTCCACGCCGGCAGGCGCCGTCGACGTCACGAGAGGAGGGCGGCTGCCGGGCCAGCCGGTGTACCGGGTGGCGATCCGCGTGCGCTACCTGGACGCGATCCTGGACCGGCAGGTGGACGCGGGATTCGGCTGGACGATCACCCGCTCGGACGACAGCCGCAGCGCCATCTGCCACGCGGCCGTCTCGCAGCCGATCGGCGCAGGGATGGATGAACTGGTGCAGGGGATACAGCAGACCGTCGCCGCCGCAGCGCATCGAATCGCGGCGCAGATCTCGCAACTGCAGGCGAACGGCAGCGCCACGTGTGAGCCGGTCGCATCGCCCAGCGCCTCGCCGGCAGCGGGCGCCGCCCGGCCGCTTGCGGTGCGCATCAGGTAGCCCGCGCGTTCTCCTGTTCCTGCAGCGTGCGCCACAGCACCTTGCCGGACCCCGACTTCGGCAACGCGGCAACGAACTCGACGATCCGCGGGCATTTGTACGGCGCCATCCGTTCGTGCGCCCAGGCGACGATGTCCTCCCCGGTCAACTCGCCTTGCCGCTCCGGCGCCAGTACGACCAGCGCCTTGACGGTCTCGCCGCGCCGCGCGTCGCGCGCACCGATCACGCACACCTCCTGGATGTCGGGATGGTGGTACATCATCGCCTCGACTTCGGCCGGCCATACCTTGAAGCCCGAGGCGTTGATCATCCGCTTGAGCCGGTCGACCATGAAGAAGTAGCCTTCCTCGTCGACGCGGCCAAGGTCGCCGGTGCGCAGGAATCGCCTGCCGCCGATGCGCACGAAAGCCTGGGCGTCCGCCTGCGGGTCGCTCCAGTAGCCCTCCATCACCTGCGGGCCGTCGACGATGATCTCGCCGGTCTCTCCCACGCCGAGCTCCTGCAGCGTCACCGGATCGACGATGCGGGCATCCACGTCGAACACCGGAATGCCGAGGCATTGCGGCTTCGGCCGGTGCGGCGGGTTGAGATGCGTGGCTGCCATCGTCTCGCTCATGCCGTAGCCTTCGATGTACTCCAGGCCGGTAAGGCGCTTGAGCTTCCCGGCGACGGCGGCCGGCATCGCGGCGCCCCCGCCGCGCACCGCCTGCAGGCTGGAGATGTCGTACTCCGGCAGCCTCGGATTGGCGACGAAATCGATCATCATCGTGGTGATCGACTGCCAGATCGTCACCCGGTACCGTTGCATCATCATCGCCGCCGCGTCCGCATTCCAGCGCGGCAGCAGTACGATTGTCGCGCCGAGGTAGAGCGGCCCGTTCATGCTGCCGGTCATGCCGGTGACGTGAAAGAACGGCAGCACCGACAGGTAGACCGCATCCTGGGTGCGGGCCGACCACAGCGCCCCGCCGACCAGGGTGCTCATGACGCCGCGGTGGGTGTGCATGCAACCCTTCGGTGCGCCGGTCGTGCCGGATGTGTACGGCATCACGCAAAGATCCTCCGGCCCCGCGCGCAACGGCCCCGGCGAGCGCCCCGTCGACGTCATCGCCTGCCATGAGGCAACGCCCGCGTCCGCGTCCGCAGCGTCGATCGCCCTGGCCGGCGCGCTGACGAATTCCGGCACCGGCAGATCGGTAGGCTTGCGCAGGTAGTCGCTGTAGGCGGCAACCACGACATGCTCCACGCCGCTGTTCGACCTGTCGGCGGCCAGCAGGGGCCGCGCCTCCCCGAGCAGTTCCTGCGAGACGAAAGCGGCCCGGGCGCCGCTGTTGCCGGCGCAGTGGCGCAATTCCTCGCTCCGGTTCATCGGGTTGACCGGCACCACCACGGCGTTGGCGCGCAGGATACCGTAGAAGGCGAGAATCCACTGCGGGCTGTTCTGCATGTAGAGCAGCACCCTGTCGCCCGCCCGGATGCCGCAATCGGCCTGCAGGTAACCGGCGATCCGTTCGGTCTCGTGCCTGAACTCGGCGAAGCTGATGGTCGTGTCGTAGAAGACGATGAAGGGCTTGTCCGGATAGCGCGCCGCCGAGACTTCCACGTTGTACCAGACGTTGGTCCGAGGCAGGGTCAGGTGTCGGGGCAGTCCCGGCGGCCAGTGCGGCGCATGCAGGGATGACATGGGTGCAGGGTCTCGGGTCTGCATCGCGGTTCCGGAGTCAGCGCAGCGAGAACTCGGCGCAGGCGGCGACGCATTGCGGCTTCGACTGCTCCGGCCCTTTCATCTGCGGACTGGTCCGCGGCGCGAGCATGAAGATCCGGTCCTCGGCAATGCCGCCTTGCGTCGCCAGCCACTGGCGGACAGCCTGCGAGCGCCGTGCCGCGAGCCGCCGGGCGGTATCCGGGTCGACTGAGATCGCTCCCAGGAGCAGCTTCTCCATCTCCCCCACTTCCAGCCGCCTCGCCATACCGAGCGCGTTGCGCGGCTTCTCGGCCAGCGCCGTGTCATCGTAGAGCTTTTTCAGCAGCGCCGGATACTCGTCGGGCGATACGGTGACGCCGGCCGCCATTGCCTCTTCCTGGCGGACCTGCGCCTGCCGCTGCTGCCGGTCGGCGTTCTTCGCGTCCGGCGTCTCCTGCGTCTCCTGCGTCTCATGGGTCTCCTGGGCATCCTGCGGGTTGCGCTTGTCCAGCGTCGCCCGTAGCGTATCGGCGGCTGCGGCGCCGGTTCCGGGCGCCTGACGCCGCTTCAGTGCCTTCAGCCGCGCGTCGAGCCGCTGCCGCTGGATCGCATCGTGTTCGGCCTGGGGATCGACGCGGCCGGCTATCTCCAGCTTCAACGCCGGGCGCTCGACCAGCGCCTTGGCGATGGTCTGCAGGCGGTTGATCGATTCCTCCGTCAGGCCGGCAGTCCCCGGTCGAAACTCCACGAACGAGAGTTCAGCGCTCCTGTCGCCGAAGGCCGAGGCGAGTGCGCTGAACGGTGATGTGATCACGCGGGTCAGCAGGTTGACGATGGCGTTACGGATGATGCCGCCGATCGAGAACTGCGGATCGTTCAGCGAGCCGGAGATCGGCAGGCTGACGTCGATTTCCCCCCTGCTGTTCTTCAGCAGGCCGAGTGCGAACTGGATCGGCATGCTACTGGCGTTCGGGCTGTCGACCTTCTCGCCAAGGGTCAGCTGGTCCAGCACGACGCGATTCTGCGCCTCGAGGCGCTTGTTCTCGATCTTGTAGTGGACGTCAAGGGACAACGTTCCCTTCTCGATGGCATAGCCGGCGTACTTGACCGCGTAGGGCGTTAGGGTGGGGAGATCGATGCCTTTGGCCTGCGCCCGGACGTCTGCAAAAAGAGACGAGCCGAAGGGATTGATCCGGCCGGAGATGTCGATCGCGGCGTCGCCGTCGACGCGGCCGGTCAATCCGATATTGGCCGGCTTCGGCGCGTCCGATGCCATCGGCGAGAGACTGCCGTTCAGGCCGGTGAGGTTCACCGAATAGTTGGGCTTGACGTACCGGTCGGTGAAGCTGGCGCGGCCACGCTCGAGCTTGACGGTGCCCAGACGGATCGCTGGACCGGCGCGCGCCGACGCTGCCGGCGGGGCCTTCGATGCAGTCACCGCAGGCACCTTGGAGGGCGCCGCCGGTGCAGCCGATGCTGCGGCAGCGTCGTTGCGCACGACGTCCTGCAGGTTGAAGCGGCCCTTCTCGTCGAGCAGCACCCGGGCGAAGAACTCGCTCAGCGTGGCCGCACCGACGACGATGCGGTCCTTCGGACCGGGAGCGCTGGTGCTGACATCCACGTCGACGCCGTCGAGCAGCAGCTTCCTCCAGCGGATCGTCGACGCCGAGGTCGCGCGCTCCTTGCTACGCAAGCCATCGACCTCGAGACGCCCGCGGTACGCCACGCGGTCGTCGCCGAGCCGCAGCTGACCCGTGGTGCTCAGGGTGCCCTCGTCCAGGCTGAGCGTGAGCAACTTCGCAAGATACGGATCGAAGGCGGCAACGCCGAACTGCTGCAGTTGCAAGGCCAGCTGCATCGACCACGGCGCCAGGGTCAGATCGCCCCGGGCCGACACCGTGCCGGTCCCGCCGAGCCGCGCCTTCAGGTCGACCTTCGACGCGGTGGAAAGGTCGGTGCCGATCCGCTCGATGCTTCCCGCCAGCTCCGTGACCGGCACCTCCACCGGCGCGGTTGCGCTCAAGTCGCGCCAGGTGATGCCATTGCCGGCCAGGTCGATCCGAGCGATGCTCAACGCCCAGCCGGGGCTGTCACGTTTCGGCGTGACGGGCGCGCCGGCCGGTCCGGCGAGCCGCTGCAGATTCAGCATTCCCGCGGCGTTGCGCTCGACCTTCACGCGCGCGCCGCCCAGTTCCACCTTCGCGATCGCGACCCGCCGTCCGGCCAGCGAGACGGCGACACCGTCGGCGGCGAGGCGGCTGAAAGCGAGCGCGGGGCTGGTTTCGTCCGGCAGGACCAGGGTCGCGTTCTCCACGCTGGCCTGCGCCTCGGTCACCTCCAGCGTGAATGCCTGCGCCCAGCCCATCTCCAGCCGGCCGCGCGCCGCCAGCGTGCCGGTTGCCAGCCGGCCGTTCACCGAGGCGGCAAAATAGGGCAGGTAGGGCGCCACGGCTGCCACCGATGCGTCGAGATGGCCGCCCGCGCGGGACCGGGCGAGATCGATTTCGCCCGTCCAGACCAGCTGATTGGACTGGTCCTGCTTCAGCGACAGCTTGCCCCCGGTCGGGGGCGCCTGCCGGTTGCCGATCTCCGCGAGATCGATCTGGATGTCGGTGTGGTCGAGTGCGACCGGCGGCGTGACCGCAGCATCCTGATAGTGGACCCGGCCGCCCCGCAGGCGGGTCTTGCGGATGCTCCAGTGCAGCGCCTGCTGCTTTGCCCCGCCGGGCGCCCCGCCCGGTTGGGAAGCAAAGGCCTGCACCAGCGGAAAGCTGCCGTCCGGCCGGCGCACCAATTCCAGGTCCAGCCCGTCCACGACCAGGTCGCCGAACCCATAGCGACCGGCCAACGGTTCCACCCGGTCAAGACCGACCGAGATGCGCTTCGCCTGTACCAGCTTCGGGCCGTCGCGGGCATCGACCTGCAGGTCGTCCACGGCGGCGCTGCCGGTAACCGTCAACCGGTTCACGCCCGCCTCGAGCGCGAAGCGGACCTTCAAGGATGAGCTGAGCGTGCCTTTCGGAACCACGATGCCGAGCGGCACCGGCGACAGGCGCAGATAGGTTGCGATGTCCACGTCCTCCAGCACGACGTCAAGCGTCGTCTCCCGGGTCTCACTGAACGGCATGGAGGTGCCGGCGATACTCAGCGGGCTGTCGTTGACCCGTGCCGACAGCGCGGGCTGGACGGTGATCGCGGTGGCATAGTCGAGGTTCGAGATGAAGGGGACGCCGATCTTCAGGTCCTCGACGTCGTGCTTCTGGTTCAGTACCTGGTCATCCAGACGGATCTCGCCGCCGCTCAACTCGAGGTGGTGCAGCGCGAACCGGGGCGGCTGCGCATCCGGCTCGGAAGGTGCAGCCCTGAGCCGGTCGATGATGTCGCTGAAGTCGAAACGCTCCCTGGCGGTCCGTTTCAGGTGGACGATCGGGCGCTCGATCTTCAGCTCGTCGATCACCGGCGCCAGGTACCTGAGGCTGGAGATCGACAGATCGGCCCGCACCGCTGCAACCGT
>JACCRJ010000289.1 GCA_013813615.1 Lautropia sp.
GGCCTGCAGCGGGGCGTGCACCGCGTTGTGAGCCAGGTAGAGCAGGAAGGGCTTGGACGGCGACGATGCGCGCAGTTCCTTGATGAAGCGGATCGACTGGTCGGTCCAGTCGTCGGTGCTGTAGTAGTCGCGCGGATACGCGTCGATCGGCACGAGCTGCTTGCCCATCATCAGCTGCGCGGGGAAGAAGAAATGCGCCTCGCCCTCCATGAAGCCGTAGAACGTGTCGAAGCCGCGGCTCGAGGGCCACGACGTCTTCGGCGCCGAGGGCACGCAGTCGCGGGTGGGCGTGTTGTGCCACTTGCCCACCATGATCGTCTCGTAGCCGGCCGCGCGCAGCGTCTCCGCCAGCGTCGGGGCGTCGCCCGGAATCTCGCCGGAGTAGCCCGGGTAGCCGGGGTTGTTGTTGGCCAGCCAGCCGGTGCCGACCGCGTGCGCATTCATGCCGGTGAGCAGTGCGGCGCGCGCCGGTGAGCACAGCGGGTGCGAGGTGTAGTGGTTGAAGCGCAGGCCTCGGGCCGCCAGCGCATCGATGTGCGGCGTGTCGATCTCGCCGCCGAAACAGCCCGGGTCGGAGTAACCCATGTCGTCCATGTAGACGATCACGATGTTCGGGCTGCCGGGTCGCGCCGTGGTGCGTGGCGCATAGGCCGGCGAGGATTCCTCGCGGGTCTGGCCGATCCGGCCAGGAAAGCTGTCCGCGGCGGGTGCCTGGTTCATGGGGTGGTCCTCAGTAACTGACGTCGCGGATACCGGCCGCGCCGGCCGCATGCCCGCTCTCCTCCAGCGCCGACTTCAGGTCCGCGAGGTAGGCATCGACTACCGGCTCGTGAGTCAGGTTCAGCATCAGGTGGATGCCCGGCGGCTCCGCCAGGCGTCCGACGAACCAGCCCTTGCTCGCCATCCGGTCGGCCACCGCTCCCATGTCCCGCTCTTTCGAGCCGTAACTGAGGATGCTCAGGTGCGGCTCTCCCCACACCGTCAGTCCGAGGTCGCGAACACCCTGTTCGAGCGCCTTGCGGACCGCCAGGATGCGCGAGGTCACCTTCAGGTAGCCGTCCTCGCCGAGGTAATTCATGACCGCCCAGGCGGCGGCGATCGCACCGCCGGCGCGGGTGCCGACCAGCGTCTGAGTGCTGTACTTGCCGCGCGGCCACTCGTCGAATTCGTAGCCCTGGAAGGCGAAACTCTCGGCGTCGCGATAGACCACGGTCGAGGCGCCCTTGGCCGCATAGCCGTACTTGTGCAGGTCGGCGCTGATGGAGCGAACGCCGGGGATGGCAAAGTCGAACTCGGCCACCGGTTCGCCGAGCAGGCGTGCGAACGGCGCGATGAAGCCGCCGACACAGGCGTCCACGTGCATCCACGAGCCGGTGCGCTCGGCCAGCGCGGCCAGGTCCGCGATCGGATCCATGACCCCGTGCGGATAGGCCGGCGCCGAACCCACCAGCATGATCGTCTGCGGTCCGATCGCCGCTTCGAGTGCCGCTACGTCGGCCAGGAAGTCGGCACCGACCGCCACCCGGCGCACCCGCATGCCGTAGAAATAGGCCGCCTTGTTGAAGGCCGGGTGGGCGGTGATCGGCGCCAGTATCTCGGGCGCAGCGACCGCCGGCCGGTTGACGCGCGCCCAGTCCCGCGCCGACTTGACCGCCAGGAAGATGCTCTCGGTGCCACCGGTGGTCATCGAGCCGCAGGCGTCGGGCCCGCCATGCAGCAGGCCGAGCGTCATGGCGATCACGTCCTGCTCGAAGCGCGCAAGGCTCGGGAAGGCCTTGGGCCCGAGGCCGTTCTCCGAGAAGAATTTGAGGTAAGCCTGCTTGGCGACGTCGAGCACATCTTCGCCGCCGTAGTGGATGTACACGCCGATCCGGCCACCGCGCCAGTCCACGTCCTGCGCCTTGGCCTCGTCCATGCGGGCATCGAGTTCAGCGCGCGCGACGCCCTTTCCAGGTAATTCCATGTCAACCGTCCTTGCCGCTCCAGTGAACCAGCCTGTTCTCGATCAGCCGGGCGATGCGATCCAGGCCATAGCCGATGGCGGCCATGATCAGCACGCCCACCAGCACCACGTCGGTGAGCAGGAAATCGGCGGCGCTCAAGGCCATCCAGGCGACGCCGTCGCTGGTGGCGATCAGTTCCGCGCCGACCAGCATCGTGACGCCGATGCCGATGCTGACCCGGATGCCGGTGAAGATGCCGGGCAGGCTGGCCGGCAGCAGCACCCGCCGGAACACCGTCCAGCGCGAGGCGCCCAGCGAGTAGGCCGCCTGGATCTTGCGCAGGCTCACGCCGCGCACCGCCTGCATGGCGCTGATCGACATCAGCGGAAACAGCGCCGAGATGATGACCAGAACCTTGGAGAGTTCCCCGATTCCGAACCAGATGATGAACAGCGGCAGCAAGGCGAGCTTGGGGATCGGCCGGGTGACCTCGATCGGCGGATCCAGGAGCGCGCGGGCGGTCAGGCTCATGCCCATCAGCAGGCCCACGCCGACGCCGACCACGACGCAGAACGCGAAGGCGATACCGAATCGCATCATGCTGATGGCGACATGGTGCAGCAGCGAAGAGCCCTGGTAGCCGGAGGTGGACAGGATCACGAACCGCTCCACCACGGCCCCGGGCGACGGCAGGAACACGGGGCTGACCAGCGCGGATCCGGTGCCGAAGCCGGTCAGGGCAAACCAGATGAACAGCATGCCGCCGAACGAAAAGAAGGTGAGCAGGCGCCGACGCCGGTCCTCGATCGACTTGGCGGTTCGCTCGCCGCTGGCCGTCGCGCCCGCCGCGCTGGCGGTCACCGCGCTCGCGTCGTTCGCGTCAGCCACGCCGGACCCCTTCCTGGCGCTGTGCGGCCAGGGACTCGTCGCGCAGCAGGCTCACGATCGTGCGCTTGGCTTCACTGAAAGCGGCGCTGGTGGTCACCAGCGGATCCAGATCCTCGTGGAAACTCGACCGGAAGCTCGCCTTGATCCGGCCCGGCCGGGCGGTCATGACCAGGATGTGGGTCGCCAGGAACAGCGCCTCGTCGATACTGTGCGTGATCCAGAGCACGGTCTTGCCGCTGCGCCGCCAGATGCGCTTGAGTTCCTCCTGCAGCAACTCGCGGGTCTGCTGGTCGAGCGCCGCAAACGGCTCGTCCATCAGCAGTACCTCCGGGTTGTTGGCCAGCGCCCGCGCGATCCCGACCCGCTGCTGCATGCCGCCGGATAACTCGTAGGGATACCGATCCTCGAATCCGGTCAGGCCCACCATCTCGACATGCTCCATTGCCGTCTGCCGGGCTGTGCGGGACGACACGCCGCGCGCGAGCGGGCCGAAGGCGACGTTGTCCACCACCGACATCCAGTTGAACAAGGCGCCCTGCTGGAACACCACCCCGCGCTCCGCGCCCGGACCGCTCACCGGCTGGCCGTCCAGCAGAACGGTGCCGGTGGAGGGCGTCTCGAATCCCGCCAGGATGTTGAGCAGCGTGCTCTTGCCGCAGCCTGAGGGGCCGACCACGCACAGGAAATCCTGCGGCATGATCGCCAGGTCGATGGCATCGAGCGCACGCACGGCCGAGGTACCCACGCCGAACTGCTTCGAGACCTGCCGGATCTGCACCTTCGCATCGGCGCGCGCAGCGCTCAGGTCGACCGTCTGGAGCGGCGTCGTATCCGTCGTATCGATAGCGGGTCCTCTGCTCAGACGACGCTCGGGGTCCCGGCCGAGGACCGGGAAGGGTCGAGCTGCAAGCCCAATCGGGGTCAGACCATCTTGGCCAGGAACGTGGAATCGACGTAGCGCTCGAAACTCTCCGGGACCTTGCGCATCTGGTCGGCGCTCTTGAGGAATTCGGCCTGGTCGCGCAGGGTCTTGAGCACCCCGGTGTCCTTCGCGCCCGGCTTGCCCATCCACTTGTCGGTGGCCATTTCCTTCGGCGTGAGCGAGTGGAAGGAATCCACGTAGGCCTTGGTCTTCTCCGGTGCCAGGTTCAGGTAGGGCGAGAGCGTCTGGATCACCTCCTGCGGCTTTTCGCGGTACAGGGTGCACAGCCGGTCGTACTCCTTCAGGTACGCCAGGACCAGGTCAGGACTCTTCTTCTTGAATTCGTTGCGCACCACGATACCGTCGAACACCAGGGTGCCCTGGTCCGCCAGGTCGCCGGAGGTCAGGATGATCTTGCCGTTCTTCTCCACCACGTCGCCCAGGATCGGGTACCAGATGAAGGTGGCGTCGATGTCCTTGCGGTCCCAGGTCGCGACGATCGAATCCGGCTTCAGGTTGAGCAGCCGGACATCGCTGGCGGCCAGCCCCGCCCGCTTGAGCGCCGACAGGAAGGCGAAATGCACCGACGTGTTGAACGGCAGGCCGACCGTCTTGCCCTTCAGTCCCTTGACGTCGTCGATGCCCGCGTCCTTGCGCACCGCCAGGCACTCGCTGTCGGTGATGATCTTCTCGATGTAGACCATCGAGATGTCCAGTTCCTGGCCGAAACCGACCACCATCGGGCTCGAGCCGACGTTGCAGATGTCGATGCTGCCGCCGGCCATTGCCGAGATGACCTGGGAGCCGGCGCTGACGGTCACGAAATCGACCGCCGCCTTGTCTCCCAGCGCCTTCTGGAAGGCGCCGGTCGCCTTGGCGTAGGTCTGCGGATTGGCCGACCCGAAGTGTCCCAGCACCGCCTTGTCCGCCGCCAGGGCGTTGCGGGTGCCGAACAGCGCAGTGCCGGCGACCGTCGCCACGCCGGCCTGGAGCAGGCGGCGGTTGAAATCGCGACGGGCGGCGTGGATCAGCTTGCGGCTGCTCATGGTGCTCTCCGGTATGGTCATGATCTTGCGGCTACTGTACCTTGCTCCCGGGCGGACAACGAGAAACTTCCGTGCAGATCCTGGAATGGAGCGGGGGTCACCTCGCCGCCCGGCAGGCGCGCCTCCAGCAGGCTGGCGATGCCGAAGAGGAAATCTTCGTCATGCCAGCGGCCCGCACTTCCGGCGGTAGACCCGCCTGCTTCAGGTCACCATAGTCGATGTCGGCCGCGTGGACTCCACGCCAGCCCCCGGGCCTGCTCGAAAAGTCGCCCTACGACGAATTCACCATTACCGAAGTGGCCGAGCGCCTGGAAATCACCCGGGCGAGCGCGCAGGCGTCGAGGGCGCGCACCAGATCCGCGGCGGTCTGGGCACCGCCGTTGTTGAAGTATCCGCCGTCCGCCAGGTGGCCGCAAATCCTGGTTTCGGCTCCCGGCGACGCCTTCCCGGGTGCCACAGGGACGTCGGTGCCGCGATGATCGCAAAGGTAGGCGGGGTCTTGAGTCCGCCGATCGCATTGACGTAGGGAAAGCGCGCGGCGTTATGGGCAGCCGCACCCAAGGCATGTCCGCTCCCACAAGGCCCAACTGATCCTTGCTGGCTGGAAAGTCCGCCTGGGAAACAGCAAGCTCGGAAGCGATCGCCCGCTCGCCGGTTTCCACTCAGGTGGCGTTC
>JACCRJ010000300.1 GCA_013813615.1 Lautropia sp.
CCCTGAGCCACCGGCAGATAAGCGAACTCCAGCCGGGGGAATCGTTGCTCGAAGTGATTCGCTTCGTTGCCGATCTCCAGAACCAGCACGCCCGACGGGCGCAGGTGCTCCGCCGCCTGGCCGACGATCCGCGACACCAGGTCCATCCCGTCATCGCCCCCGGCCAGCGCCGCCCGCGGCTCGGCTCGATATTCGGCCGGCAGGTGCTCCATCGATTCCCGATTGACATACGGCGGGTTGCAGAGGATGAGGTCGAAACGCTGCCGTCCAGCACCTGAGAACAGGTCGGCATTGACCAGCCTGACGCGCTTCTCCAGCCGATAGTCCGCCAGGTTCAGCGCTGCCAGTCCAAGCGCGTCGGGCGACAGGTCGCTGCCCTCGACCAACGCATCCGGGAACATCGCCGCCGCGATGATCGCCAGGCTCCCGCCGCCAGTGCAGAGATCCAGTATCCGCAGCCGCCGGGCGTCGTCCGACGAACCGCGCGCACGCGGCTGCAGTTCCGGCATGAAGGGAGCCAGCGCGCCCTGCTGCAGGGCCTCGGCGATGAGAGAGCGGGGGACAAGGGCCCGCTCGTCGCAGCGAAAGCGGTAGCCCATCAGCCAGGCTTCGCCGATCAGGTAGGCCAGGGGCTTGCCGGCGGTGCAGCGCAGTTCGGTCAGCTCCAGCGCGGCCCGCGCCTCCGGCCAGGCCACCGTCGCGTCGGCGAGTTCTGCATAGTGCGAAACCGGCACGTGCAGCGTCCAGCAGACCAGCCAGACGGCCTCGTCGAAGGCGTTATCGGTGCCGTGTCCGAAGCACGCGCCGGCCTGGTCGAGCCGGCTGACGGCATGGCGCACCAGGTCGCGGACCCGGCGCACGCTGTTGACGGCATCGGCGCCGGTGGCGACCACCCGACGCGGTGCGTGGTCCGCCCTGTCCATCGATCAGGCTCCGGTGCCGTGCGTTTGCGCCGGCAACAGCGCGGCAGCCAGCCTCTCGGCCGAGAAACCGAGGAGCAGGCGGTCGGCGGCTTCCACCACCGGCCGCTTGATCACGGTCGGATGCGCCAGCATGAGTTCGATCGCGCTGGTCTGGTCCACCACTTCTGCACGGGCCGGTTCCGCCAATGAGCGCCAGGTGAGTCCGCGCCGGTTCAGCAGCGAGTTCCAGGGCAGGTGCGTGCACCAGCGCTCGAGCATCGCGCGGTCGATGCCGTCGGCGCGAAAGTCGTGGAAGCGATAGTCGATTCCATTCTCCCGCAGCCAACCAAGCGTTTTGCGCACCTGATCACAGTTGCTGATTCCGTAGATAGTGACAGCCATCAGATATTGAGCAGGAACTCCGAGAAGGAGGCAGCTTCCGGCTTGGCGGGTCCGTTCGGCGAGGCAACCGGTGGCGCCGACTCGGCTTCGGCCGAAGCGACACTCTGCAGGTCACCCGGAAGGGGGGCGCCCTGGCGGGCAAACTGCCCCGCCTGGGGCGCCTGCGCCGACTGCGGGCGATTCTCCAGCAGCCAGAGCAGGTTGGTCGGCGAGTCGCTCTGGGCAACGGCGTCGTCACGCGACACCTTGCCGCTGAGGATGAGGTTGATCAGCGCTTCTTCAAAGGTCTGCGAACCGGCGGTCATGCTGTTGCCCATGGCTTCCTTGATCTCCGAGATCCGGCCCTGCTCGATCAACTCGGCCATGTGGTTGTTGTTGATCAGGACCTCGACCGCGGGCACCCGGCGGCCGTCGAGCGACCTCAACAGCCGCTGGGACACGACCGCGCGCAGCGTTGCAGCCAGGTCCGACAACAGCACCCGGCGGTTCTCCGGCGAGTAGAAGCTGACGATGCGGTTCAATGCATGGCTCGAACTGTTGGCATGCATCGTCGCAAGCACCAGATGGCCGGACTGCGCATAGGCTATGGCCGCACCCATCGTCTCGACGTCCCGGATCTCGCCGATCAGAATGCAGTCGGGCGCCTGGCGAAGGGCGTTCTTCAGCGCAGTCCTCAGGTCAACGGTGTCGGTACCGATCTGGCGCTGGTTCACGATCGATCGCTTGTTCTTGAAGACGAACTCGATCGGGTCCTCCAGCGTCAGGATGTGGCCGGTGCGCTGGGCGTTGCGATAGTCGATCAGCGATGCAAGCGTCGTGGTCTTGCCGGAACCGGTGGCGCCGACCGCCAGGATGAGCCCGCGCTTCTCCAGGATCAGCTCGGTCAGTACCGGTGGCAGGTTCAGCGTATCGAAAGCGGGTATGTTGCCGGGGATGTAGCGCACGACGGCTGCGGTGCTGCCGCGTTGCCTGAAGATGGAGAAGCGGAAACTGCCGACATCCCTGATCCCGTAGCCCAGATTGAGTTCCTGCTCTTCCTGGAACTGCGCCCACTGGCGCTCGGTCACCACTTCCCGCAGCAGCGACTCCACCTGAGCGGGCCCCAGCCGTTGCTGGTTGACCGCCACCGCGACGCCATTGAGCTTGAACTGGATCGGCGAGCCGACCGAAATGAACAAGTCCGACGCACGCTTCTGCGCCATCAGCTCCAGTATCTGGTCCATCGCCATCGTCAGGGTCTCCGCTGTTCAGCCGCGTCGGGTGGGCGCCATAGGTCAGTCTCCGCGCAGCAGGTCGTTGATTGCCGTCTTCGCCCGCGTCCGGGCATCCACCCGCTTCACGATCACCGCGCAGGCCAGGCTGTGCGTGCCATCGTTCGAGGGCAGGCTGCCGGGGACGACCACCGACCCCGACGGCACGCGGCCGTAGAGGATCGTGCCGGTGGCACGCTCGTAGATCTTGGTCGATTGACTGAGGAACACACCCATGGCCAGTACCGAGTTCTCCTCGACGATCACGCCCTCGACGATCTCGGAGCGGGCACCGATGAAGCAGTTGTCTTCGATGATCGTCGGATTGGCCTGCAGCGGCTCCAGCACACCGCCGATCCCGACACCGCCGGACAGGTGGACATTCTTGCCGATCTGCGCGCATGAGCCGACCGTGGCCCAGGTATCGACCATGGTTCCCTCATCGACATACGCCCCTATATTGACGTAGGACGGCATCAGCACGACGTTCCTGCCGATGAACGAACCGCGTCGAGCGACCGCAGGCGGGACGACCCGGTAACCGCCGGCAGCCATTTCGGACTCCGTCATCCCCGCGAACTTGGTCGGCACCTTGTCGTAGTACTGCAGGGCGCAGCCGGCGACGACTTCGTTGTCCGCAAGCCTGAATGACAGCAGCACCGCCTTCTTGATCCACTGATGCACCGTCCAGGTCGCCCTGCCGTTGCCGCCGGCCGAGCGCGACGCGACGCGCAGACGCCCGCTGTCCAGGTCCTCGATCACCGACGCCACCGCCTGCCGGACCTCGGCGAGCGCGGTCTTCGGGTTGAGCCCGGCCCGATCTTCCCAGGCCGACTCGATTGCAGACTCTCTCGCGTCACTCATCGATCGTTTCTTCCAGATGGCTGAATTTGAAGTGTATGGGATTAGGAAGGACGCCTCCGGAGATGTGTGCCCTCCGGGCGGCGCTGCCCGGCAGCCGTCGGCGATTCCGCAGGCCGTCCAGCCGGGGGGACGGGTGCACGAGTGCGCTATAGCCCGCAACTCACTCCTATCTCCGGATATCTTCGTTCTTCGGCCGTGCAACTCCCGGATGGAGATCCGGCAGCCCAATCTCTCCGCCGGGACCGTCAGAAGGCTACCGAAAGCAGGCTGCAGATCCGCCGAACGCCTTCGACGCAGGCCTCCAGGTCCTCCACCAGCGCGACCCGGATGAAACCGGCACCTGGATTCGCCGATGAATCAGAGCGCCGCCCCAGGAAGCTGCCGGGCAGGACCATGGTGTTCAATTCGTGGAAGAGGCGCCAGGTGAAGCGGCAGTCGTCGCCGTCCGGCACGGGCAGCCACAGGTAGAAGCCGGCTTCCGGGCGCCGGACCGGCACGACTGCCTGGACGAGGGGAACCACCGCGTCGAATTTGGCCTGGTAGAGCCTGCGGTTCTCCACCACGTGCTGCTCGTCCTGCCAGGCAGCGATCGATGCAGCCTGCACCGCCGGGTTCATCGCGCTGCCATGATAGGTGCGGTACTTCAGGAAAGCCGAAATGAGCGACGCGTCGCCGGCGACGAAGCCGGATCGCATGCCGGGGACGTTGGAGCGTTTGGAAAGGCTGGAGAACATCATCAGCCGCTCGTGCCCACGCCGGCCGAGCTTCGTGCTGGCTGCAAGACCGCTGAGCGGTGGCGCGGACTCGTCGAGGTAGATCTCCGAATAGCATTCGTCCGACGCGATGACAAAGCCATGGCGGTCCGACAACTCGAAGAGCTGCTGCCACTCCGCGAGCGACATCACCGCACCGGTGGGGTTGCCCGGCGAGCAGACGAAAACCAGCTGGGTCCTTGCCCATACCTCGGCAGGGACGGCCCCCCAGTTGCAGCGCAGATCGTTCTGCGGCGACTGGTCGACCAGGTGGACCTGCGCGCCGGCAAGCAGCGCCGCGCCTTCGTATATCTGGTAAAAGGGGTTGGGCGCCACCACCAGCGCGCCCGGGACCGGATCGATGATCGTCTGCGCAAATGCGAACAGCGCCTCGCGCGAGCCGTTGACAGGCAGCAGTTCGCTGCCGGGATCCACCGGCACCTGATGGCGCCAGCCGATCCAGGCGGCGATGGCTTCACGAAGCGCGGGCGAGCCGGCGGTGGCCGGGTAGGCGGAGAGGCCCGCCAGCGCACCGGTCAAGGCAGCGGTGATCGGCGCCGGCGTGGCGTGCCTGGGCTCACCGATCGAGAGGTTGACGAAGCGCGACGGCGGCGCCGGCCGGCTGCCTTCGCCGCCGGCACCGACGGCGGACGCCGGCTGCGCGAGCAGCGCCCGCAACCGCTCGAAAGGGTAAGGCTGCAGCAGCGCGAGGCGCCGGTTCACCCGCGTACGCTCAGGTTGCCGTTATCGGCATGGCCGGTGGACAGGGGCGTGCCGGGCGCCGGCTTCCAGCCGCGCTTGCGGTGCTCGACGACTACTGTCGTGAAGAGACCGCCCCGCACATACCATTTCGCGCTAAGACGCAGGAAACGGGGCTTGATGCGGGCCACCATCTGATCGAGGATCTCGTTGGTCACCGCTTCATGAAACACGCCGCGGTCCCGAAACGACCAGAGGTAGAGCTTCAGGCCCTTGAGTTCGAGGTTCGACTTGTCGGGTATGTAGTCCAGCACCAGCGTCGCGAAATCAGGCTGGCCGGTGAGCGGGCACAGACAGGTGAACTCGGGACATTCGATATGGACCAGGTAGTCGCGGGCGGGCGCCGGGTTCTGGAAGACGGCAAGATCGGTGGCAGGAAGGCTCGGCATGTTTGGAGGGATGGCCCGGGATCGATGGTCCAGGGACGCTCGTCAAGGAGACAGTGTCGTAGTTGGTATTATACGAGCCGGTTTGACGATCCCACCGGCGCCGCGAGCCGCCGGCGTCCACTACTCCAGAGGCTTTCAGTGCGCCTTAAGCAGGTCAAACTTTCCGGCTTCAAGTCTTTTTGCGATCCCACCACCTTCGATCTGCCCGGCCAGCTGGTTGGGGTGGTAGGCCCCAACGGTTGCGGCAAGTCCAACATCATCGATGCAGCCCGCTGGGTGCTGGGCGAATCCCGCGCGGCGGAGTTGCGCGGCGAATCCATGCAGGACGTGATCTTCAACGGCTCGGGCGAGCGAAAGCCGGCGTCGCGCGCCAGCGTGGAGATGGTCTTCGACAACAGCCTCGGGCGGGTCGGCGGCGCGTGGAGCGGTTTTGCCGACATTTCCGTCAAACGCGTGCTGACCCGGGACGGCCAATCGACCTACCTGATCAACCAGCAGGTCGTGCGGCGCAAGGACGTGCACGATATCTTCCTCGGCACCGGGCTCGGGCCGCGCGCCTACGCCATCATCGGGCAGGGCACCATCTCGCGCATCATCGAGGCGAAGCCGGATGAGCTGCGGGTTTTCTTCGAGGAAGCGGCTGGGGTCTCCAAATACAAGGAGCGGCGCCGCGAGACCGAGAACCGGCTCTCGGACACTCGTGACAACCTCACGCGGGTGGAAGACATCCTGCGGGAACTGAACGGTCAGATCGATAAGCTCGAGCAGCAGGCGGAGGTCGCCGGTCAATTTCGCGCACTGGAGCAGGAGCGCTCCGACAAACAGCAATGGCTCTGGCTGATCCGCCGTGACGACGCGCTGTCGGAGCAGCAGCGCATCGAGAAGGCCACCGTTGAGATCGAGCTCGCCATCGAAACCCTTCAGTCGCGGCTGCGTTCGGTCGAGGCGCAGCTCGTGCAGAACCGCGAGGAAGTGCATCGATCCGTCGACGAGGTCAGCCGGCGCCAGGCCAGCTTCTACGAGGTGAACAGCCGGATCTCCGCGCTCGAGAGCCAGATCAGGCTGGTGACCCAGAACCGCGCCCAACTGCAGGAACGCATCGTTGCGCTGGGGACCCAGATCGACGGCGCGCGCGCCCTGTCGGGCAGCGCAGCTGCAGAGCTCGGCGAGGTCGGCGCCCGAATCGAGGAAGCGACCGGGCAAAGCCGGGCGGCGCAGGCACGGGTCGGGCAGGCCGCGGCGCTGCTGGCGCAGTGCCGGGAGCACGACGAACAGGCGCGGGATGCGGTGGAAACCGTGCGTCATTCGCTTGCCGATGCCCGGCAGGCGAAGCAGGTCATCGGCGTGCGCCGGAATTCGATCGAGGAAGCGGTGGCGTCGCTCACGCAACGGCAGTCGCGCCTGCAGTCCGAACTCGACCGGCTCGAGGCGCCGCCGCTGGAAGCGCTCGAGCTGCTGCAGATGGATCTGGAGGCGGCGCGCGAACAGGAACTCGCGAGCGCACAGGAGCAGGAAGCGCTGGATGCGAAGGGCCGGGCGACCGAGGCTGGACGGGAGCCTTCCCGCCAGCAACTGCAGGCGGCGCTGAGCAAGGCGTCGACCATCGAAGCCCGGATCAGCGTGCTGTCCCAGCTGCAGGCAAGGATGCACAGCGAGCAGAAGGTGAAGCCCTGGCTGCTTCGCCATGGCGTCGCCGAGAGCGTCGAGCGGCTCTGGCAGCGGGTGAGCATCGAGCCGGGCTGGGAGTTGGCGGTGGAAGCGGCGCTGCGCGAGCGCGTCCACAGTCTCGAGATTGCCGACGGAGAGCGTCTTGCGCAGATGCTCGACGACAGCCCGCCGGGCAAGGTCTGCCTGTTCCTTCGAGACAGGGTAGACACGTCGTCGCGCGCGCTGCCCGCCCACCTCACGCCGCTGGCGGCGATGGTCCATTGCCCCGATCAGCAGCTGGCGAACCTGGTCGATGAATGGCTGGGCGGCTGCTTCGCCGCGGACACGGCCGAACAGGCCTTCGCCGCCCGCAGCGACCTGCCGCCGGGCGGGCGCTTCGTCGTCACGGCCGGCCACGCGATCGGGCGCTTCGACGTCTCGCTGTTCGCGCTGGATTCGGACGAGGACGGCGTGCTCGCGCGCCAGCAGGAGCTGCGGAACCTGGCGCGCGAGCAGCGCGCGCAAAGGCTCATCACCGACGAGGCGCGCCAGCATGCGGAGCGCGTCGAAGCCGAAGCCGCGGCTTTGTCCGCGCAGATCGCGCTGGCCCGAGAGGCGCATGCCCGCGCGCTGCGCCGCGCATCCACCGCAGCCATCGAGCACGACCGGATGGCGCAGGCCGTCAGCCAGCGGACTGCAACCCATGACCGGCTGACCGCGGAACTGGCGGAGATCGTGCAGCAGTCGACCAGCCGCGCCGACGCCGGCAGCGCGGCGGAAGCCGAACTGGCGCAGCTCGAGGCGGAGATCGAAGTCCGCGCCGGGGAGCTGGAGCGGGTCCGTCGGGATGCGGAAGGCGCCTCCCAGGCGCTGGCTTCCGCCCGGAACGAATCGCAGGCGGCTGAACTCGCGCTGCAGGAAAGCAGCTTTGCCGTGCGCTCGGCAGAGCAGCAGGCAGCCAGCCTCAGGCAGCAGATCGCGATCGCCGAGGAGACCCTGGTCAAGGCCGTCGCGGAGCAGCAGCGGCTGGAGGATGGACTGGGTCGGCTATCCGACGAGGAGGCGCGTCTGCAGCTCGAGCAGTGTCTGGAGGAACGGATCGCGGCGGAGCAGGCGCTGAGCGCCGCGCGCGGGCTTGCCGATCAGCTCTCCGGCGCGCTGCGCCAGCTGGACGAGGAGCGCCTGAAGCTGGAGCGCAGCCAGGAGCCCCTGCGCAGCCAGCGCACGGACCTGAAGCTGAAGGAGCAGGCCGCGCGGCTCACCGCCGAGCAGATGAGCCAGTCGCTTGTGGAAATGGAGGCCGAGGAGGGCGCGCTGAAGAGCCGGCTGGATTCGCTTGAAGCCCGGCCCAAACCCTCCTGGCTGCAATCGGAAGTGACGCGGCTCAACCAGGCCATTGCAGGACTGGGACCGGTAAACCTCGCCGCGCTCGACGAAGTCACCGGTTCGCGCGAGCGGCGCAACTTCCTCGCCGCCCAGTCCGCCGACCTGTACGAGGCGGTGACGACGCTGGAGAATGCGATTCGAACCATCGATCAGGAATCCCGGGCATTGCTGCAGCATACCTACGACGCCGTCAACACCGAGTTCGGCAGGCTGTTCCCGATGCTCTTTGGCGGCGGCGACGCAAAGCTGGTGCTGACCGGCGGCGAGATCCTCGACGCCGGCGTGCAGGTGGTGGCACAGCCCCCGGGCAAGAAGAACGCATCGATACAACTGCTTTCAGGTGGCGAGAAGGCGCTTACCGCGATCGCACTGGTGTTCGCCATCTTCAAGCTGAATCCCGCCCCGTTCTGCCTGCTGGACGAGGTCGATGCGCCGCTCGACGACGCCAACACCGAGCGCTACTCGCGCATGGTGAAGTCGATGGCGGTCGAAACCCAGTTCCTGTTCATCACCCACAACAAGATCGCAATGGAGATGGCCGAGCAGCTGATCGGTGTCACGATGCAGGAGCGGGGAGTTTCACGCGTGGTCGCGGTGGATCTCCTGTCCGCGACCAGGATGGCTGAGGCAGCGTGAGCACCCTGACCATCAGCATCATTGCCCTGGTCGTCTTCGTCGTCGGCGCCGTGGTGCTCTTCAATTTCTGGCAGGCGCGCGGCAGCCGAGGCCTGCCGCGGGACGGCGTAGGCGGCCAGCGGGATGGCCGCCACCGGTACGGCAGCCTGAACTCCCCGTCGGCCAAGGCCGCCCGGGGTCTGCGCGACGAGCGGCCAGGCAGCCACCGCTGGCAACCCGGACCCGAACAGAACGCGTGGGCGAGGCAGCGCCGCGAGCCGACACTGGTCGCCGACGATGATCAAGCTGCGGCGGCGCGGGTGCCGCCCGGCATTGCCGGCCGCGATGGCGCTTCGCCGGCAGAAACGGACGCCGAGTGGCCGCGCGGCTCTTACATGACTGCCGACGATGGCGTGGAGGCGGAGCAGGCGCGGGCAGGGGAGGCGCAACGGGCCGCGCAGGCCAGGCGCGAGTCGGCGGGCCAGGCAGAAGGCGGCGCTGGCGGCGTTAGCGCCGTTGGCGGGGTCGGTGAATTCGGCGGCTCCGGCGACTTTGACGGCGATCGCTGGGACACCGGTCCACTGCCTGACCGG
>JACCRJ010000333.1 GCA_013813615.1 Lautropia sp.
GAACGCAACAGGGTTGCACGATCCGGCGATGGACGTCAGCATCCTGAATCGACTGCCACGAGGGCATCGCCCACAAGCTGTCCGACATGACCCGGCCTCGGCATGAAGTAACGCCGAAGCGGCACCGCCTGCGCCCGAAGATGGCTATCATCAGCGTCTGCCCGGCGAACGCGGGGCCCCGTTGAAAGCGAGCATCGGCAGGACGTTGAACCACGAAACCCGGATCCCCGAGCGGCTCGACCGCATGCCCTGGAGCCGGTTCCATACGCGGCTGGTCGTTGCGCTGGGCATCACCTGGATCCTCGACGGCCTCGAAGTGACGCTAGCCGGCTCGGTCGCCGGTGCCCTGCGCGAGAGCCCGGCCCTGCGCCTGACGGAGGCCGAGGTTGGGCTGTCCGCGAGCTTCTACCTCGTCGGCGCGGTCCTCGGCGCCCTCGGCTTCGGCTGGCTGGCGGACCGGTGGGGCCGCAAGCGGCTGTTCTGGATCACCCTCGCCGTCTACGCGGTGGCCACCGGCGCCACGGCGCTGGCGGGCAACTTCAGCATGTTCGCGCTCTGCCGCTTCGCGACCGGTGCAGGCATCGGCGGCGAATACGCCGCAATCAACTCCGCCATCCAGGAATGGATCCCGGCGCGCCACCGCGGCCGCACCGACCTCATCGTCAACGGCAGCTTCTGGATCGGCGCGGGCGCCGGCGCGATCGGGGCGGTGATCCTGCTGCAACCCGGCTTCCTGCCGCCCGATGTCGGCTGGCGGGCCGCCTTCGGCATCGGCGCGGTGCTGGCCATCGGGATCATCTTCCTGCGCCGGCACATCCCGGAGAGCCCGCGCTGGCTGATGACGCATGGCCGCATGCCGGAAGCCGAGGCACTGGTCGATGCGCTCGAAGCACAGTGCCGCCGCGAGGCCGCCGGTTCATCGGGGAGCACGCTGCAGATCCCGGAGCCGTCGAGCGTGCCGCCACCGCTGCGGCTGCGAAGCGACCATCGCAGCACCTCGCTTGCCGAGGTCGCGCGCACGCTCGTGCACCGCTATCCGCGCCGCACGCTGGTCGGGCTGGCGCTGATGACGTCGCAGGCCTTCTGCTACAACGCGATCTTTTTCACCTTCGCCCTCGTCCTGGGCCGCTTCTTCAACGTCCCGTCCGCTGACGTCGGCCTGTACCTGCTGCCGTTCGCCGTGGGCAACTTCCTCGGTCCGCTGCTGCTGGGGCGGCTGTTCGACACCATCGGCCGGCGCACGATGATCTCGGCGACCTACGGGATTTCCGGCCTGCTGCTGCTCGCCACGGCCCTGCTCTTCGCCCACGGCATGATCGGCCTGGTGGGGCAGACGGTGGCCTGGTCGGCGGTTTTCTTCTTCGCTTCGGCGGCAGCCAGCTCGGCCTACCTGACGGTCGGGGAAAGCTTTCCGATCGAGATCCGGGCCCTCGCGATCGCGCTCTTCTATGCCGTCGGCACCGGACTTGGCGGCGTGGCCGGACCCTGGCTCTTCGGTGAACTGATCGGCACCGGCGAGCGTGTCTCCATCTCCTGGGGCTATGCCCTGGGCGCCGCGCTGATGCTCGCGGCGGCAGCCATCCAGTGGCGGTGGGGACTGGCCGCCGAGCGGCGATCGCTGGAGGACATCGCCGCGCCGCTCTCGCGGGCAGACTGACGATGGCGCTGCTGATCATCGCGGTCCTGGCCGCGCTGCTGGTCGCCTGGCTGCTGTCTGCAAACCGGCGCGCTCGATACCGCCGCGACCGCCTGCGCCGGCGACCGTTTCCGGCGGCGTGGCGCCGCATCGTCCGCCGCCGGGTGCCGGCTTTCAGGCGCCTGCCCGGGGAGCTTCAGGAGCAGCTGAAGGGCCACATCCAGGTCTTCCTCGCGGAAAAGGATTTCATCGGCTGCGACGGCGTGGAGGTGACCGACGAGATGCGGGTGACCATCGCCGCACTGGCCTGCCTGCTGATCCTCAACCGCGACACCGACTACTACCCGAACCTGCGCCAGGTGCTCGTCTATCCCGGCGCCTTCGTCGTCGACATGGAAGGAAGCGACGAAGCCGGCGTGGTGATGAACGAGCGACACGTCCTCTCCGGCGAATCGTGGTCGCAGTCGCAGGTGATCCTGTCGTGGCAGGACGTCGTCGAAGGCGCCGCGGTGCCCGACGACGGTTTCAACGTGGTGATCCACGAGTTTGCCCATCAGCTCGACCAGGAGGCAGGCTATGCCAACGGGGCGCCGGAGTTACCCAGCCGCGGGCACTATGCCCGCTGGTCACGGATCCTCGGCGAGGAATACGAGCGCCTGCAGGCGCGCACGCAGGCAGGCGAGCAATCACTGCTCGACGACTACGGCGCCACCGACCCGGCGGAATTCTTCGCGGTGCTGGCGGAAGTGTTCTTCGAGCAGCCGCTACTGCTGCAGGCGGAGAACCCGGCGCTCTATGCGGAGCTCAGCCGCTTCTTCCGCGTGAGCCCGGCGGCATGGCAGCCGCAGCAGTCTGGCGCAGGCGCGGCGCCCTGAGGATCGATACGGAGCGCCTACTCCAGCGTGAAGCCGACCTTGATCGTCACCTGCCAGTGCGCCACTTTGCCGTCGGCCACGTGTCCCCGCGTCTCGACCACTTCGAACCAGTGCATGTTGCGCACCGTCTGGCTCGCCTTGGCGATGGCTTTCTGCACCGCGTCCTCTATGCCGACCTCGGAGGAGCCGGTCAACTCGAGCAGCTTGTAGACGTGATCACTCATGAAGGTCTCCTTGAAAAGCCAAGCGTAGCCGGTTCGGCCGGCGCTCACAACGGCAGTCCCGTCAGCTGGTGCCGGTATCGGGGCTGGCGGCGCCCTCGTTCTCGGCGTGCACCTTCATGTCCTCCTTCTTCGCAACACGCATGGCCTCCGGCTCCAGCGTCTCCGCGGCGATGTTCAGCCTGACGAAGACGCCCCAGGCCGCCAGCAGCGCGCCCGCGGCCACGCCCACGGATGCGGCATGCGGCATGCGGCAGCAGCTCTGGCGACTCGTGGATGAACTCGAACACCGCCACCAGGCATTCGATCGACAGCGCCACCACGACCACCACGATGAAGCGGGAGAGGAACCGGCGCACGCGGGTCGGTGCGCTGATGGAAGCGGTCCGTTGCACCTCCTCTTCCAGGATGGTCTGGCCGAGTTCGAGTGCCGCGACCGCGATCGTCAGCAGGCCGATGCATTCGAGCACCGCCACGAAGCGCGCCCGCATCGGGACCCCTTCCACCGGCCGGATCGCACCCCAGAGCTCGCCGAGCGAGAAGACGATCAGCGTCACGGCACTGATGAAGAAAACCGCGACGATGAGGACAAAGGCCGATTCGAAGAGCTTCTGGACGATCTTCATGCGGCGGCCTGAAGAAAGCGGTCGAGCTTGCGGAACGTGCCGGTCCAGCCGCCGAGGTGGTTGTCGCGAGCGGCCTCGTCGAAGAACTGCTCGTGCCGGAATATCAGGCGGGTACCGCTGCCGGCAGGCTCGAGCAGGATGCTGACCAGCGATTCTCGCTCGGGCGTCGTGCGCCAGGCCCAGGTGAACACCAGCTTTCGCGGCGGCTGCACCTCCTGGTAGCTCCCGCTCACGTCATGGCGCTCGCCGTCGCTGGTTGCGAAGGCGATGTGGTAGCGGCCTCCCACGCGTACGTCCAGGTCGGCCTGCATCACCGATTCGGTCTCCTCCGGGCCGAACCATCTGATCAGCGCCTCGGGGTCGGTCCAGGCCTGCCAGACTTGCTGCGGAGGGGCCGCGTAGGTTCGTTCGATGCTGAGGCTGGGACGTTCGGTGGAACCGCTGGCTGCGCCGGATGCCATTTCTTCAACTCCTGCTGGTGGTACAGATAACGGCCCAGCGCATCCAGCCGCCCGGCCCAGAACATCTCATAACGGGACAACCACACCGCGGCCTCCTGCATCGGTTCCGCCGCGAGGGTGCAACGCACCACCCTGCCCTCCTTGAAGCGGGCGATGAGGCCGGCGCTCTCCAGCACGCGAAGATGCTTCATGAAGCCGGGCAGCGACATGCCGTGAGCCTGCGCGAGCGTCGACACCGACTGGCTGCCGCTGCCGAGCGCTTCCAGGACCTGCCGTCGCGTGGGGTCGGACAAAGCGGAGAAAACCTCGCTCAATCCGTCGCCTGCATATTTAACCATGCGGTTCAATATAGACCGAGCCGATGCACCCGTCAAAAACAGACTCGGGTTCCAACCGGGGTTGCGGGGTCCATTAAGCCGACGGCGGTGTCGCACGAGCGGCGAAACAGCGGGCAACAAACGCCCAGACCATCCTCGAAGCATCCGGCCCCTCGGCGTCGCTGAAGCGCTGCCCAGCCGCGCCGCCGCTCCAGGCATGGCCGAGGCGCTCCACCTCGCAA
>JACCRJ010000345.1 GCA_013813615.1 Lautropia sp.
GTGCTGACGCTTGTTCTCCGGCATCGGACAGGCTTTGCATAGGCCCGAGGCGCTCTTTGATTGGCTCCAATACTGCAGGCTCGCCTTCCTTTTGATGCTCAGCAAGGGACTTCGCCTGAAACTCTTCTGGCTTCGAGTGGCGGGGATGGTCAGGATCATTCCACTCGTTTGCGGCCGCGACCAGCTTGGCGCGCAATTCCTTCTGCATTCCCTCGGGCCCGATTTCCGCGGCTCTGCGCTCCTCAACGGCCCACTCGCATGGACAGACGCGACCAAGGTCGGTCGTCGCGGGGTAACGACTCTCCAGGCGGCCCACCGCGGACTTGAGTCGGCTCATTCTGGTCTTGCCTCCAGCGCTGCGCCAGCGCGGAGTTCCAGCCAGGTGCGGGTGCCGCGGGACTTCCTGGAAAAGGCGAAGGCGGTGGCGTGTCATCGGAACTCTGACCGCTGGGATCTGCTTTACCGGATCCTGTGGCGGCTCGCAGGCGACGAGAAGCACCTGCTGGAACTGCACGGCGATCCGCAGGTGCTGAAGCTGAACGACTATGCCCGGACGGTGGCTCGCGAGGTCCACAAGATGAAGGCTCTCGTGCGTTTTCGGGCCGTGAAGGCGGGGGTCGCAGAAGGCGCCGACGACCCCCGCTATGTCGCGTGGTTCGAGCCCGACCACGACATCGTCGGGTACGCCAGCGGTTTCTTTCGCCGCCGCTTCGCTGGCATGCGATGGTCGATCCTCACCCCGCGCGCTTGCGCCCACTACGAAGGCGAAGGCGAAGTATGGTTCACCGGCGGGGTCGGCAGGGAAGCCGGTCCCGAGGCGGATGAATTCGAGGAGGCCTGGCGCTTGTACTACGGGAGCATCTTCAATCCGGCGCGGCTCAAGGTGCGCGCCATGCTCGCGGAGATGCCGCGGCGGTACTGGAAGAACCTGCCGGAAGCGCGACTGATTCCGTCGCTGGTGGAGGATGCGAACCGGCGCCTGGCAGGCATGCGGGCGCTGACGAAGTCGTCGGATGAAATGCAGTGCGGTCCCAGGCCCGCCGCGCCCGAAACGAGCGCTTCGGCTCGCCTGACGGCGTTGCAGCAGGGCAGCCTGGAGCATCTGGCGCTCCAGGCTGCAGGTTGCCGCCGCTGCCCCTTGTGGGAGCCGGCCACGCAGACGGTGTGGGGCGAAGGGCCGCCGGATGCGCCGATCATGCTTATCGGCGAGCAACCCGGTGACCAGGAGGACCTGCTGGGCCGGCCGTTCGCCGGCCCGGCGGGCCGCCTGCTCGATCGTGCCCTGGCGCAGGCCGGGCTGGACCGGCGGCGCCTATACCTGACCAACGCTGTGAAGCACTTCAAGTTCAAGAGCCGCGGCAAGCGTCGGCTGCACGAAAAGCCGCTGGACATTGAAGTGCTGGCCTGCCTGCCCTGGCTGCAGGCCGAGATGGCGCGCGTCAAGCCGCTGCTTGTAGTGTGCCTCGGGGCCACGGCAGCGCGGGCGTTGCTGGGCCGGGCGGTGAAAATCACCGAGGAGCGGGGCAGGCTGCTGAACCTACCCGTGGTGGACGATGCCGGTAGCGTCCGGCCCACGCTCCTTCTGACCTTCCATCCGTCGTACCTGCTTCGCCTGCAGGAGGCGCCGGCCGCGGCGGATGCCTATGAGAAGTTCGTTGCAGACCTTCAACTGGCAAAGCAGGTTGGAGCAGAAGGGGACGAATGAGTCTGCACACGCAGCCGCGTTGCTTGCTCAAGGAGTTCGTGCAGTACGTGCGCTCGGGCAGCTTCCCGGGGCCGGACCGATCCAGCGCAGCAGAGGCGCCTGCGTTAGCATTGGCCGATCGCGCTGTCTGCAGTCGCCGCACGGCGGATGCTGCCGGGCTGTCGAATGAGCGAAGAACCTGCAATGACCGGAGTGATGATGATCAGTACGCCGACTCCTGCCTGCCCTGCCGCGTTGCGAAGACCCTTGGGAATCACGCGCGTGCTGACGCCGGTCCTGGTTTTCATGGCAGCCTTGCCGGCCGGCAGTCCCCTGCATGCCCAAGAAGCCCCGCCGTACCAGCCGGCGCGCGGCCAGGCGGGCAAGGACGTGGTCTGGATACCGACGCCCGACGGCCTGCTCAATCGGATGCTGAAGCTGGCCCAGGTGAAGCCCGGGGACCATGTCGTCGACCTTGGCGCCGGCGACGGCAAGATCGTCATCGCTGCCGCGCGCGACTTCAATGCTCGCGGACTCGGCCTGGAGTACGACGAAAAGCTCGTCGGGCATGCACAACGTAACGCCAGGGAGGCGGGCGTCGCCGACCGGGCACAGTTCCGGCAGGCCGACATCTTTGCCACTGACTTCAGCAGCGCCGACGTTGTAACGATGTACCTGCTGCCGGACCTGAACCTGCGGCTGCGCCCGACGCTGCTGGCGATGAAGCCCGGCACGCGTCTGGTCTCCCACCAGTTCACGCTGGGAAACTGGTCGCCCGACGAGACGTCCTGGGTGGAGCACCGCCCCGCGCACCTGTGGATCGTGCCGGCCAACGCGGGCGGCACCTGGAAGGCCACCTACGCCGGAGATGGCGGCGCCGTCGCGGCGGAGATGACCATGGAGCAGGTTTTCCAGCAGGTGAAGGGGTCGCTGGATTTCGGCGACATCCGCACCGGGCTGCGCAGCCCGCAGTTGGAGGGCACGAGGCTGCTGTTCGGCTTCACCGACAGCGCCGGCATCGTGCGCCAGGTGGATGCCCGGATTTCCGGCGACCGCCTGCAGGGCACTGTTTACGGTCCCGGCGGCAACCGCGACTTCGCGGCAGTCCGTCAGGGCGGGGCGCCACCGGTGGGAGGTTCAGCGGCGCCTTCGGCAGACGAGCTCACCAACGCCTTGCAGTTGCTCGGCGAATGACGAGGTCCGCAGCCAGGCACCGCCCGCAGCCGTTCCGACCCGCGCACGGTTCCATCGAGGAGAGCA
>JACCRJ010000416.1 GCA_013813615.1 Lautropia sp.
TTCCCTATCTCCTCAAGGACCTGAACACGCCGGCGCAGGGCCTGCCTCTCACCAACGGCAGCAGGCTGCTGCTGGACACACCGGCGCCGTTTGATTCCTCGCTGGTGGCCCGCCTGAAGTCCGCCGGCTTCCTGGTCCTCGGACGCACCAATACGCCGGAGTTCGGCTTGAACTACACCACCGAGCCCGCCGCCTACGCGCCGACCCGCAATCCGTGGCAGCTCGATCTCATCGCGGGCGGCTCGAGCGGCGGCTCGGCCGCGGCGGTCGCGAGCGGCATGGTGCCTGCCGCGCATGCCACCGACAGCGGCGGCTCGATCCGGATACCGGCCGCCTGCAATGGCCTGGTGGGGCTGAAGCCGAGCCGCGGGCTGAACCCCACCGGGCCGCATCGCGCGCAGGCCAGCGACGGCATCAGTCACGAGCACCTGGTGAGCCGCAGCGTGCGCGACACCGCGGCGATCCTGGACGTGACCTCCGGCCCCGACGCCGGCGCGCCATACTTCTTCCGCAAGCCGCCCATCGGATTCCTCAAGGCAATGCAGCAGCGTGGCAAGCCGATGCGGATCGCGCTGATGACGAAGACCTTCACCGGCGAGCCGGTCTGCGCGGACGCGCGCGAGAGCGTAGAGCGGACCGGGCGGCTGCTGACGGACCTGGGTCATCACGTGGAGGAAGCCGTCCCGCATTTCGACTACGACCTGCTCCAGAAGACCGTGTTCAGCATCCTGTTCGCTCATCTCGCCGCCGGTATTGCGGAGATCGAGCAGCAGCGCGGCTCGCCCGCAGCCGAAGAAGAGCTGGAACCGATTTCGCGCGCGGCGCTGGAGCGCGGGCGGGCGATGACACTCACGCAGTACTTCGCGGCGCTTGCGCTGCTCAACCGGCAGGTCCGCAGGATCGGCGCTTTCTTCGAGGCGCAGGACGTGCTGGTCACGCCGGTGCTGGCGACCGAGCTACCGAAGCTGGGCTGCCTGCCCACCGACGGCAGCGACATCGATGCCCACATCGAACGTCT
The DNA here is from genome assembly GCA_013813615.1 of Lautropia sp. Classification (GTDB taxonomy): domain Bacteria; phylum Pseudomonadota; class Gammaproteobacteria; order Burkholderiales; family Burkholderiaceae_E; genus Lautropia. The sequence continues at coordinate 1,019 of JACCRJ010000416.1, forward strand.
GCTGCACATCGCGCCGTTTGCGGTACCGTTCAACGGCACCGGACAGCCGGCCATCAGCCTGCCGCTGCACTGGACCGAGTCCGGGCTGCCGGTGGGAGTGCAGTTCGTCGGCCGCCTCGGCCAGGACGCCAGCCTGCTGCATCTTGCCGCACGCCTGCAGGAGGCGAAGGACTGGATCGACCGCCGTCCGACGCTGCGGCAGACCGCCTAGCCGGTACACCCGCAATGCAGGTGCCCCGGCTGCGACGACTTCAGCGCCGCAATTGCCGACGCCGCCACGCGCGGCTGCCATCGGGGCGGCCGTGACGTCCGCCCATCCGCACCCGCTCCGGATCGACGAGAGCTCGCCGAACAATTGGTTCAACGACTTTTCGTTGCCAGGAGTTCTGCGTGCCCCAGTACCGATCGATTCTTCGTATCCTTGCGCTCTTCTTCGCGACGATGCTTGCCGCCGGCTGTGGCGGGGGCTCGGACCAGGACCAGAGCATGGACCCGGCCATCGGGCAGGGCAACGCCGAACAGATCAGGCAGGACTACGCCGCCATCCAAAGCAAGAGCACCGCCGCCGCCACCACGACCGGCACCGCCGGCACGGCGCAACCGGCAAGCCTCGCCGGCGACCAGCCGCCGCTCGACGCGTTTGCTCAGGCGGCACTGTCGGCAGTGAACCTGGCGCGATCCGTCGCCCGCACCTGCGGCACCGTGGCCTACCCGGCTGTCGGCCCGCTGACCTGGGACGCCCGTGCAGCGCATGCCGCGCTGCTGGAATCCGAGTGGATGCTGAACAGCAATTCGTTCGGCCATGCCTGGCCGGGCGGCGAACTGGTGTGGGACCGGTTGACGATGTCGGGTTACCGGTGGAGCAAGGCCGACGAGAACATCGCCGCCGGCTTCCGCACGCTGGCGGAGACGATGCAGGCCTGGATCGACAGCCCGCCGCACTGCGTCGCGCTGATGCGCCCCGACGTCACCGAGGTCGCGATTGCCGTTGTGCCCGGCAGGGAAGGCGGCGCCTACCTTTCCTACTGGACCATGGTGCTGGCAGCGCCCCGGTAGGAGGCTGTCATCCTTCTGGACCCGCAGCGGCACCCGCTCACACTCCGCCGGCTGGTCAGCAGAGCGCCTTCACCGCTGCGATGAAGCGATCGACCCCCTCGGCGACCGCCGAGGGCTCCAGCGCACCGAACGACAGGCGCTGATAGTTGCCGGCGGCCGGCTCCAATCCGAATGCGAAGCCCGGAATGGTCGCGACCTTGAAGCGCTCGATCATGGTGCGATTGAAGGCGAGCGGGTCGGCAACTGCCGGAAGCCGCAACAGCACGTAAAAGGCGCCTTGCGTCGGCACGAAGCTGACCAGCGAGCCGAGCGTCTGCAGGCGCTGGTGGACCAGGAGCCGGACCCGGTCCAACGACGCGAGATGGGCAGCGACAGCGGGCCGGCCGGCACGGGTTGCAGCCAGCGCGACCAGTTGCGACACCACCGGCGCGCAGATCAGATTGGTGTCCTGCGCCTTGTTCATCGCCTCGAAGAGATGCGCCGGGTAGAGCAGGTAGCCGACCCGCCAGCTGGCCATCCCGAAGCCCTTGGAGAACGAGTAGAACGACAGCGTGTGGCCGGCCGCGCCCGGCAACGAAGCCGCGGAAAAATGCCGCGCGCCGTCGTAACAGAAGTATTCGTACGCCTCATCGCTGAAGTGGTAGAGACCGTGCGCCTTGCACAGGGCGTTGACGGCGGCCAGTTCGCCCTGCGGGTAGACCGCGCTGGTCGGGTTGTTGGGCGAGACGGTCACGATCGCGCGTGTGTGCGGTGTGATCGCTGCCTCCAGCGCGGCGAGGTCGAGCTGGAAATCCTGGTCCGTCGGCACCATCACCGCCCTGCAGCCGACCATCGTCAGCGCCATCTCCTGGTTGAAGTAGTAGGGCGATGGCAGAATGACTTCGTCGCCCGGGTCCGATACCGCCAGTACCGCCTGCAGGAACGCCATGTTGCTGCCGGCGCTCACCATCAGTTCGGTGCCGGCCTGGTCGTCGATGCCATTCTCCACGCGCAGCTTCTGGCGCAAGGCTTCCACCAGTTCCGGCATCCCGCTGACGGCCTGGTACTTATGCAGGGCGGGCCGCTCCTGCAGCGGCTGCAGGGCCGCGGCGACGTCCACCGGCGGTCCGTAATTGACCACGCCCTGGCCAAGCGAGATCGTTCCGGGGTTGGCGCGCACCAGCCCGGCGATGACCGGGATGATCGGCATGTCCACTGCCGCCATCCGGGCCGCGGCCGGCATCGCGACCCGGGCAGGGGCGGGCCGTGCCCGGCGATTCGACTCCATTCTCACCTCTGCGGCGGCTCGATTCTTTTCTCTTCGCCGCCGATCAGCAGCGAGCTGATCGCCCAGCTGATGATGCTGTAGATCAACGCTGCCAGCACGGCCCACCAGAAGCCGGCGATGGCGAACCCGTCGATGAATCGTGAGGCCATCCAGAACATCATCCCGTTGAGGACCAGCGTGAAGAGGCCAAGGGTGAGGACGGTGATCGGCAAGGTGAGGATGAATAGCACCGGTCGGATGAAGGTGTTGAGCAGGCCGATCACGAGCGCCACGACCAGAGCGGTGCCGAATCCCCTGATCTGCACCGCCGGCACGATGTACGGCAGCAGGATCAGCGCGACTGCGTTGATGGCCCACCCGAGCAGCAACTTCATTGCATTCTTCCTCCGTGGCGCGCCTCGGACC
>JACCRJ010000407.1 GCA_013813615.1 Lautropia sp.
GGACAAGTGGATCGCCACCAAATGGTTGCGACAGCGGGCCTATGTCGGCACCTGACCGGCTGATGCCCCGATCGGCAGCCGACTCCTCAAAGGAACGGCCCTGCCCCCCGATCCTCTCGATCCCCGCCGGCCTCGGCCGGCCGGCGATGCCAGCGGTGAAGCAGGCATCGACGCAGCCGGTTTGGGCCAGGAAGGTCTGGCGATGCCGGCACTGCCGCGGCGCCGGCGGTTTCGCCTGCGCCGCAGCCGCAATGCATTCGACCGGGTCACGGTCATCGCTCCGAATGCAACCGAAGAGGTCTTCGGCGCCAAACCCGGGTTCAAGCCGCTCGCGCGGCGTCCGCGGGGCGTTTATCTCCTGCCGAACGCCTTCACCACTGCCAATCTCTTCGCCGGGTTCTACGCCATCGTGATGGCGATGAACGACCAGTTCGCTGCAGCCGCCATCGCCATCTTCGTCGCGATGCTGCTGGACAGCCTCGATGGACGGGTAGCCAGGATGACGAACACGCAGAGCGCCTTCGGCGAGCAGTACGACTCGCTGGCGGACATGATCTCGTTCGGGGCCGCGCCGGCCCTGGTCATGTATTCCTGGGCGCTGAAGGGTATGGGCAAGTGGGGCTGGCTCGCCGCCTTCATTTACGTTGCAGGGGCCGCGCTGCGGCTGGCCCGGTTCAATACCAACATCCGGGTCGTCGACAAGCGGTTCTTCCAGGGGCTGCCCAGTCCGGCGGCGGCTGCGCTGGTGGCCGGCCTGGTCTGGATCGCCACCGATCTGCGGGAGGCCCGCTGGATCAACTCCACCGGCCCGGACCTGGTATGGCTGGCATGGATCGTGACGGTGTACGCAGGCCTGACCATGGTGTCCAATGCGCCCTTCTACAGCTTCAAAGACATCAACCTGAAGCGCAGCGTTCCCTTCATTTTCCTGATCCTGCTGGTCCTCGGCTTCGTGCTGATCTCGTCGGACCCGCCTTTGGTGCTCTTCTCTTTGTTCGTGGTCTACGGCCTGTCGGGACACGCGCTGTCGCTCTGGCGCTGGAGCAGAGGCGTGCCGGCGCTCTGGAAGGCGGTCGGCGGCGCGGACGTGGCGAGTGCGCGGGCGCCTCCCGATCTGGGCGGCGCCGACCCCGACACGATGACACCGGGCAGCGGCGCTGCTTCGCAGGGGGCCCCGGGCGAGAATCGCGCCTCCTAGTCTTGACCTGGTTTGACCCCCAAAAGGGCGCGGGGCGATATAATCGAAAGTTACCTCTCTTTCGCCGCCTCAAGCACCCTCTCTTCCTCGTCGCCTCAATGTCACTCAGCAAGAAGGCAGAAACAACGCCTGAATCGGGTTCAGACGCAAAGCCAGCCGTATTGCGCCAATCCCGGCCAGAACCCCGGCGCCAGCCCCTGGTCATCGGCAACTGGAAGATGAACGGCGAGCTTGCCGCCAATGAGCGCCTGCTCGGCGAATTGCGGGCGCAGCTGGACGGTTCGCTTTTGAATCAGGTGGAGGTCGCCGTGTGCCCGCCTTTTCCGTTTATCAGCCAGGTAGCTGCCTGGCTGGGCGACGCCGGCATTCACTGGGGGGCCCAGAACGTCGCCCGGCAGGACAACGGCGCCGTCACCGGTGAAGTCTCGGCGCGGATGCTGGCGGAACTGCGCTTCAGATGGGTGTTGATCGGGCATTCTGAGCGGCGGCAGCTGTTCGGTGAATCCGACGACGCGGTGGCGGAGAAGGTCGGTCGGGTGCTGGGGCAGTCGCTGCGCCCGGTGATATGCCTGGGAGAAACGCTTCAGGAACGCGAGGCGGAGGTGACTGAAGCAGTGCTCGGCCGCCAGCTGGATGCGGTCATACCGGTGCTGGCGCGGGACCCGGCAGATTATGTGCTGGCGTACGAGCCGGTCTGGGCGATCGGAACCGGCCTCACCGCGTCGCCTGCGCAGGCGCAGGCGGTCCACGCGTTCCTGCGCAATCGGCTGCGCGCGGCCGGTGTTGCCGGTGCGGATCAGGTACGGATCCTGTATGGCGGCTCGGTCAAGGCCGGCAACGCAGTCGATCTGTTTGAACAGGATGACGTGGATGGCGGCTTGATCGGCGGCGCCTCGCTGGTCGCCGAAGACTTCGTCGCCATCTGCAAAGCAGCCGCAGTTGCTGCCTCCGCAAGGATGCGGCCGGAAACGGTGCAAAAGGCAGAAGGAGATTCTTCGGATGGGTAACGTGGTCAACACAATTGCAACGGTGCTGCAGATCCTGTCGGCACTCGGGGTCATCCTGCTCGTGCTGCTTCAGCACGGCAAGGGCGCGGATATGGGAGCGGCGTTCGGCTCCGGCGCGTCCGGCAGCCTGTTCGGTGCAACCGGTTCTGCCAACTTCCTGTCGCGCCTGACGGCGGCCATGGCGGCGGTATTCTTCGTGAGCACGCTTGCGCTGGCTTTCTTCGCCAACGACCGGCCCAGCAGTGGCGGCAGTCTGATGGAAAACGTAACGACGCCGGCGTCATCCGTGCCGTCCGTGCCGGGTTCCGCCTCGTCCGGTTCGTCGGTGCCGCCGGCCGGCACGCTTCCCCCTGCCACGGTTCCACCAGCCGGCGGCAGTTCCGCAGCACCAACCTCCGGTGCCTCGACCGGTGCCGGCTCACCTGCCGGTGCAGGCTCGGGACCGGCCTCCCAGATTCCGAAGTAAAACGCAGTAAAATTGCGCTACATGCCGACGTGGTGAAATTGGTAGACACGCTATCTTGAGGGGGTAGTGGCGAAAGCTGTGCGAGTTCGAGTCTCGCCGTCGGCACCAGAAATTCCAGATGCAGGTTGTCTGGCAGGCTGCACCTCAGCCTGCTCCATGCAGCCGGGTCAACCACACTGCTACACGCTGGCGCAAATCCTGTTGTGAATCTTGAAAACTACCTGCCGGTCCTGCTGTTCATAGTCGTCGGTACTGCGGTCGGCATCGCACCCATGGCGATCGGCAAGCTGCTTGGTCCATCCCGGCCTGACGCTGCAAAGCTCTCGCCGTACGAATGCGGCTTCGAGGCGTTCGAGGACGCGCGAATGCAGTTTGACGTTCGCTACTACCTGGTGGCGATCCTTTTCATTCTTTTCGACCTCGAGATCGCATTCCTCTTTCCCTGGGCGGTGTCGCTGGGCACGATCGGATTCGTGGGGTTCATCTCGATGATGGTCTTCCTTGCGATCCTGGTCGTCGGCTTCATCTACGAGTGGAGCAAGGGCGCTCTGGACTGGGAGTGATTGTCGGCGCCGGGCCTTTCCGGCGGTACGGCCCCCCGGGCAGTGGTAACAGCAGGTCGATTGCGAGAGACGTATGAGCATCGAAGGCGTAATGAACGAAGGGTTCGTGACCACGAACCTCGACAAGCTGATCAACTGGACGCGTACCGGCTCGCTTTGGCCGATGACGTTCGGGCTTGCCTGTTGCGCGGTGGAAATGATGCATGCCGGTGCGGCGCGCTACGACATGGACCGCTTCGGCGTCATCTTCAGGCCCAGCCCGCGTCATTCGGACGTGATGATCGTGGCCGGCACCCTGTGCAACAAGATGGCGCCGGCGCTGCGCCGGGTCTATGACCAGATGCCGGAACCTCGGTGGGTGATATCGATGGGGTCCTGCGCCAACGGCGGCGGCTACTACCACTATTCCTATTCCGTCGTGCGCGGCTGCGACCGTATCGTGCCGGTGGATGTCTACGTGCCCGGCTGTCCGCCGACGGCCGAGGCACTGATCTACGGCATCCTGCAGCTGCAGAAAAAAATCCGCCGCGGCAGCAATTTTCCCGTTCGCCAGCCGGCTGCCGCACGCTGATGGCGGACGTCGGCACACTCGCGGATCTGCTGCGCGCGCGCTTCGCGGACGCAGGCGATTCGGGCATCGATGTGCTGGACATCAGTCCGGACCTGCACGCCCCGGATCTGGCGCCGTCCATCGGCGGCCCGGCGGCATCGCTGTCACCGCCGCGTGATTGTATCACCCTGCTGGTTGCAGCCGATGCTTGGGTGGCGACCGCACACGCCCTGCGCGACGACTTCGGCTTCGAGCAGATGGTCGACC
>JACCRJ010000413.1 GCA_013813615.1 Lautropia sp.
TGTCGGGATCGGGCGGGGGGGCGCGCGGTGGAAGGCAGGGATGAGATGCAAGGCGCGCGCAGGGCGGCGGTCGAGCTGAAGATCCTGGACGAGCGGATCCGGGAGCACCTGCCCGCCTATGCAACCCCCGGCAGCGCCGGACTGGACCTGCGCGCCTGCATCGACACGACCGTTGACATCGCTGCGGGACAGACCGTGCTGGTTCCGACCGGCATCGCCATCCACATCGGCAATCCCGGGCTTGCGGCAATCATCCTGCCGCGCTCGGGCCTCGGCCACAAGCACGGCATCGTGCTGGGCAACCTGGTCGGGCTGATCGACTCCGACTACCAGGGGCCGCTGATGGTGTCATGCTGGAACCGCAGCTCGGAGACGTTCGTGCTGAAGCCGCTGGAGCGGCTGGCCCAACTGGTGGTGGTACCGATCGTCCAGGTGAGCTTCCGGCAGGTCGAGGAATTCCAGGACAGCGAACGCGGTAGCGGCGGCTTCGGCAGCACCGGGCGCTGAGCCAACGGCGCCGACTGAGCCAACGGCGCCTACCGCTGACCCGGCGGCGCCTGCTTCAGGCGCTCGAAACGCTTCTCCAGCAGATCCGCGTCGTCGAAATGGCGGCGGCCGATGAAGGCGGTCGGCTGGCGTCCCCACTGCCGCATCGAACCCGGCCTGGCGATGCCCATCGGCCAGAAGAAGTAGCGCGCAAGCCGCTCCGTGTTCGGCACCACGCCCTTCGCATCGAAGATGCTGCGGCTGCCGCGGCCGGGCAACGGCAGCATCCGCAGCCGGTTGGCGTCCACCAGCCGATAGGGGGCGTTGCGGCCCACCGGCTCGCCCCACCGGGCGCCCGGCAACCCGAGCCCCACCAGCTGATGGGTCTGGGACTCGATCCGCAGCGAAACCCCGGCCAGGCCCTTTTCAGCCCCGACCCACTGCCCGATCGGCTCGTCTATCGGCGAGAAAGCCCATTCGATCAGCGGCTCGCTCTCCGGCGGGGGCTTTGCACGCAGGCGGCTGGTGGGAAAGAACATCGCGAAGCGGCCGCTCGGCTGGATGGTGTCGTAGAGCAACGGAGCGCCTTGCTCATCCAGCGTCACACGCCAAACCAGCCCGTCCAGGCGCCCCCCGAGGAAATCGCCGGCTTCCTGCATCGGCCGCTCGCTGAACCAGATCGTGTAGACCAGTTGCGGCAGGACGGCGGTACCGTAGCGTGTGAAGGCGAGGCGCCGGTACACCACCGGCTGGGACGGGTCCACGTCGAGCCAGTACCGCTGCGCGTTCGGCGCCACCAGCCCTTCGAGGTCGATCCACTGGAGCGGCCCGAAGCGGTCGTACTCGGCGCGCGTGGCGATCTCGAAGCTCGGCGCGTAGGCGTCGAGAAGCCGCTCCCGCGACGCCTCGCTGATTTGCGGAATGCCAAGCACGTCCAGCGGGGAGGCGGCCATGGCCGCTCGTGCATCCGCCAGCGCCTCCTCGGCGGAAAGGGGTTTCTCCCGGGGCAGGTATTCCTGATAGGCGACGCTGTCCGGCGGGGGCGCCTTGCGCTGGGCGGCGAAGGTCCGGCGGGTATGTCGCTGCCAGGCGCGCTCGCCGGCAGCGAATGGCATGCCGGTCAACGAGTACAGCCCCAGCGCCCGCTTGACCATGCTGTAGTCGTCCGGCACGACGACCGCCGCGCGCAGGCGCCTCCGTTGCGGCGCCGCCATCGCGTGGTCGCTCACCAGGAGGCTGCCGCACGACTGCACCTGGGCGGCGACCTGGCCGCGATCGAGCATGCCCAGGACGGGAAACGCTTCGTCCGGCAGGTTGGCCGTCTCGTAGCCCCGGGCCTGCGTGTCGAGCGCCCGCATGCGCTCCACCCAGGGGCGATAGCGCACATCGGCTGCGGCCGCCTCCGGCCGCAACGACGCGGTGAAGCGATCGACCCGCAGATACGGAAATCCCGCCACGCGGTGCTCGCCGCCGTCGCCGGTGCCGGCAACATGGACGACGCGGTCGAGTTCCTCCAGGAAGACCAGGCAATCGCCCGCTGACCGGGCTGGCTCACCGAGCTTGCCGGGCCCGGTGGCGGGGACGCCGGCGCAGCCCGCGAGCATCGTCAGTGCGACGACGGCTGCCGCCTGGAGCCTGAGCAGACCCGCCGACGCCGCCAGCCGCTGGATGGACTGCATCTGCATCACGCTGCGGCGAGCACCATCTGCTCGAGCGAGCGGATATCGGCAACGAAGCCCCGGATGCCTTCGGCCAGCTTGTCCGTCGCCATCGGATCCTCGTTCATCTCGAAGCGAAAACGCGGCTCTTCGTATCGCTCGCGCTCGACCGCCGCCCGCTGCGCTTCAGCGGGATCCAGGTGCCGCACCACGGTTTCCTGCGACTGCGCGAGTTGCTGCAGCAGTTCCGGACTGATGGTCAAGAGGTCGCAGCCTGCGAGCCCCAGCACCTGGCCGACATTGCGAAAGCTCGCGCCCATCACCTCGGTCTCGTAGCCGAAGCGCTTGTAGTAGGTATGGATGCGCCGCACCGAGAGCACACCCGGATCCTCGTCGGCGGCGAACTCCCGCCCGTCGCGCTTTTTGTACCAGTCGTAGATTCGGCCGACGAAAGGGCTGACGAGGGTCACGCCGGCATCGGCGCAGGCGACCGCCTGCGGGAAACCGAAGAGCAGCGTCAGGTTGCAGTGGATCGATTCACGCTCGAGCCGCTCGGCTGCGGCGATGCCCTCCCACGTCGAAGCGATCTTGATCAGAACGCGCTCCCGCCGAATCCCGGCTGCTTCGTAGAGCCAGATCAGGCGGCGCGCCTTGGCGACGGTCGCCGCGGTGTCGAACGACAGGCGGGCGTCGACCTCGGTGGACACGCGCCCGGGAATGATCTTCAGGATCTCCGTGCCGAAGGCGATCAGCAGACGGTCGCAGATCTCTTCGACGCGGCCCACGCCATCCGGCGCGTCGCCGGGCTGGCCGCGAGCCCGCTCCAGCAGACCGCTGTACTCCGGCTTTCGAACCGCCTTGAGGATCAGGGTCGGGTTGGTGGTCGCATCGCGGGGCGCAAAAGCCATGATCGAATTGAAGTCCCCGGTGTCCGCGACCACCGTCGTCATCTGCTTGAGCTGCTCCAACGCACTTGGCGCTACCGCCGCGCCGCCGAGTCGCGCCTCGGATATGGACATGATCACCTGGCCCCCAGCGCTTGCTGCCGGATCTGGTCGAGCGTCTGATTCGGCGTGATCGCCTGCGGATCGATCATCAATTCAAGCAGGGCCGGCTGGCCCTCGCGGTTGGCCCCCGTGGCGCGCTCGAAGGCGGCCGGGAAATCAGCCGTCCTGCTCACCCGCTCGCCATGGCAGCCGTAAGCCCGGGCCAGCGCGTCGAACTCCGGATTGACCAGATCGGTGCCGTGAACCCGGCCCGGGAAGTGCCTTTCCTGATGCATCCTGATCGTACCGTACATCCCGTTGTTGATCAGCAGGACAGTGATCGGGGCGGCGAACTGGCGCGCAGTGGCAAGTTCCTGGCCCGTCATCAGAAAATCACCGTCGCCGGTGAGGGCAAGCACGAGCCGATCCGGGTACCGCAACTTGGCGGCGATGGCAGCCGGCACGCCGTAGCCCATGGCGCCGGAGGTGGGCGCGAGCTGAGTCTTGTGCTGCCGGTGCCGGTAGAACCGGTGCAGGGCCGCAGCAAAGTTGCCCGCGCCGTTGGCGATGATCGCGTCGGCCGGCAGGTGCCTGTCCAGGTACAGCAGGATCGCGGGATAGTCGAGGTCGCCGGGCTGCGGCCGCGGCTTGCGCCACGCGTCGTAGTCTGCCCGCGCCGTCTCGATCCGTTCGCGCCGAACAGCTTCGCTCGAGCCAGTGGCAGCGCCAGCTTCGGCGGTACCGGTGCCGCCGGCCATGCCGCCTTCATCCAGGGCGTCCGAGAACGCGCCGAGGGCGATCGCCCATTCATCGGCACCGCTGACGATGCCCAGCGTCGGCCGGTAGACCCGGCCGATCTCGTCGGGATCCGGGTAGACGTGGATCAACTGCTGTGCCGGCAGCGGCACGTCCAGCAGCGAATAGCCGTTGGTCGTCATTTCGCCGAGCCGCGCACCCACCGCCACGATCAGGTCGGCCTGCCGGACCCGTGCCGCCAGCTGCGGGCTCACGCCGATGCCGACCTCGCCGATGTAGAGCGGATCGCAGTTGTCGTAGGCGTCCTGGAAGCGCCAGGCGCAGGCAACCGGGATCTGGTGGCGGTGGGCGTAACGGGCCACCGCCTCGCGGCCGGCGTTGCTCCAGTTGGAGCCGCCGATCAGCAGCAGCGGATTCTGCGCGGCGGCCAGCATCGCATGCATCCGGCGCAGCTGACTGGTCGACGGGGCCGCCTGGATCGCAGTGAAGCGGCGGCCGTCCGGTACGGTGGCGATCTCCGCCAGCATGTCCTCCGGCAAGGCCAGTACCACGGGCCCGGGACGGCCGGAGGTGGCTGTATGAAACGCGTGGGATACCAGCTCGGGGATCCGTTCGACGCGGTCGATGCTGGCCACCCATTTGGCAATTCCGCCGAACATGCGGCGGTAGTCGATCTCCTGGAACGCCTCGCGCTCGACGAAGTCGCCGCCGACCTGGCCGATGAACAGGATCATCGGCGTACTGTCCTGCCGGGCCGTGTGGACGCCGATCGCGGCGTTGGTTGCACCGGGGCCGCGGGTCACGAAGCAGATGCCGGGGCCGCCACCGAGCTTGCCCCAGGCCTCCGCCATGTTGGCCGCCCCGCCCTCCTGGCGGCACACCGTCAGCGCGAGGCGCTCGCGGACGTCGTGCAGTGCATCCAGCACCGGCAGGTAGCTCTCACCCGGTACGCAGAACGCATGGCTGACGCCATGGACCAGCAGCTGGTCGATCAGAAGGCGGCCGCCGCTGCGCGGAATCAGTCCTGGCGGTGGCCCGCCGGCTCGATTGGTAGGACTCATTGTCTTGCTGGCTATGTTGACTGAACGCGGTGATTGTCTCATCTGCCGGCGCGCCTCGCGGCCAGGCCACCGGCCCCTGACCGGGGGATGCAAAATCCGGCGTCACCACGGCCGGGGCCCAGGCGGAACGAGGCGCTGATGCTGGCACAATAGCGGCCTCGGAGGAACTCATGTCAGACGTCAGGAAGGTTGTTCTTGCCTATTCGGGAGGGCTCGATACATCGGTCATTCTCAAGTGGCTGCAGGATGTCTATCAATGCGAGGTAGTGACCTTCACGGCCGACATCGGCCAAGCCGAGGAAGTCGAACCCGCACGTGCCAAGGCGCGCGCCGGCGGTGTCAAGAGCATCTACATCGACGACCTGCGCGAGGAGTTCGTCCGTGACTTCGTCTTCCCGATGTTCCGGGCCAATACCGTCTACGAAGGCGAATACCTGCTGGGGACGTCGATCGCCCGGCCGCTGATCACCAAGCGGCTGGTCGAGATCGCGCGGATCGAGAAGGCGGACGCGATCGCCCACGGCGCCACCGGCAAGGGCAACGACCAGGTCCGCTTCGAACTCGGTGCCTACGCGCTGATGCCGGACGTCAGGATCATCGCCCCCTGGCGCGAGTGGGACCTGCTCTCGCGAGACAGGCTGCTGGCGTATGCGGACCAGCACGGCATTGCGGTGGACTTCAAGAAGCGCAAGGGCGAGGCGCCTTTCTCCATGGACGCCAACCTGCTTCACATCTCCTACGAGGGCGGCGTGCTGGAGGATCCGGCCGCACCGCCGCCGGAGAAGGGCATGTGGCGCCTGACGGTCGCGCCGGAGAAGGCGCCGAACAAGGCGGAAATGGTCGAGCTGGACTTCGAGCGCGGTGACCTGATCGCCGTCAACGGCCAACGTATGGCGGCGCACGAACTGCTGGGCGAACTGAACCGCCTTGGCGGAAAGCACGGCATCGGCCGGCTGGATCTGGTCGAGAACCGCTATGTCGGCATGAAGTCGCGCGGCTGCTACGAGACGCCCGGTGGCACGATTCTGCTGCGCGCGCATCGGGCGATCGAATCGATCACGCTCGATCGGGAAGTGGGTCATCTGAAGGACGACCTGATGCCGCGCTACGCCAGCCTGATCTACAACGGCTACTGGTGGTCCCCGGAGCGCCGTACCCTGCAGCACCTGATCGACTTCACCCAGCAGACCGTCAATGGCACGGTGGAGCTGAAGCTCTACAAGGGCAACGTCATCGTCACCGGCCGCAGGTCGGAAAACTCGCTGTTCGACACGCGGATCGCGACGTTCGACGACGACGGCGGCGTCTACAACCAGGCCGACGCCGGCGGCTTCATCAAGTTGAACGCGTTGCGGATGCGCATCGCTGCCAAGGTCGAGGCCGCGAAGGGCAAGGCGGAGAGGGCCGGCGCAGACAAGGGCGCATCGAAGCCTGCCCCCGCCAGACGCAAGGCGGCGGCATGAGGACGTACCGGATCAAGTGAAGCACCAAGGAGGCTGTCAGATGCCATCATTCGACGTGATCTGTGAAGCAAATATGGTCGAGATCCGCAACGCATTGGACCAGGCCAACAAGGAGATCACCAACCGGTTCGACTTCAAGGGCTCGGACTCCAGGATCGAACTCAAGGACAAGGCGATGACCGCCTTTGCCGACGATGATTTCAAGCTCAGCCAGGTGCGCGATGTCCTGCTTTCAAAACTCGCCAAGCGCAACGTGGATGTCCGCTTCCTCGACAGCGGCAGCATCGAGAAGATCTCCGGCGACAAGGTGAAGCAGGTGATCACCGTGCGCCACGGGGTGCCTCAGGACGCCGCCAAGAAGATCGTCAAGCTGCTGAAGGATGCGAAGCTCAAAGTCAGCGGCTCCATCCAGGGCGATGCGGTCCGCGTCGCCGGCGCAAAGCGCGACGATCTCCAGACCGCCATCGGCCTGATCAAGCAGGAAATCAACGACCTGCCGCTGGCGGTGGACAACTTCCGCGACTGAGAAGTCCAGTGGCTTTCTCGCAACGACGGGCTAGCCAAACGGAAGGCAGCGGGCGGCGAGTTCGGCAAAACTGCAACACGACGGGGACACAAGGACGGCAGGGGCCGACGAACGGACTTTTGTGAGGGACGCGAATCGCGGACAATCTTCCTTGCGGTCACGATGCATTGCCAAGTCTCAGCGGGTTGCAGCGTCACCGTTCAGTCTCCTAGTCTCCTCTCTTTTCGCCCTGTGTTCGAAGCGCATGCGACGAACCAGGGCGGTTTCTTTTCCGGACGTCCGCTTCCTGGCGCTCAGCGGCTCGCAACCAGCCGGGTGCGGCCGTCACCGGACAGCAGATCCCCGAACCGCGCCCGTACCGACGCTTCGATGCCGGCGGCATCGAGCCCCTCCAGCTTCAACAGCGCAGCATGGTCGCCGTGGTCGATGAACCGGTCCGGCAGCCCCAGGTGAAGCATCGGCTTGCTGATGCCGGCCTGCGCCAGCGCCTCCGCGCAAGCAGACCCGGCCCCGCCCATCACCACGTGCTCTTCGAGGGTGACGAACGCATCATGCGACCCAGCCAGTTCCGCGAGCAGGCCGACGTCCAGCGGTTTAACGAACCGCATGTTCACGACGGTCGCGCCGAGCGCCGCGCCGGCAGCAACCGCCGGGGCCACCATCGAGCCGAAAGCCAGCATTGCAACGCGCTTGCCTTGCAGCTTGACGTCGGCCTGGCCGATCGGAAGCGAGGTCAGGTCCTTGCGGACCTCGACGCCGGGTCCCGAGCCGCGCGGGTAGCGCACCGCTGACGGCCCGTTGCACTGGCTCGCGGTGAACAGCATCTGCCGGCATTCGTCTTCATCCGACGGCGCCATCACCGTCATATTCGGGATGCAGCGCAGGAACGCGAGGTCGTACGCGCCCGTGTGGGTAGCGCCATCTGCGCCGACGAGACCGGCGCGGTCCAGCGCGAAGACCACCGGCAGGTTCTGCAGGGCGACGTCGTGGATCAACTGGTCATACGCGCGCTGCAGGAAGGTCGAGTAGATGGCGACCACCGGCTTCATGCCTTCGCAGGCCAGCCCCGCGGCGAAGGTGACCGCGTGCTGCTCGGCGATGCCGACGTCGAAGTACCGGTCCGGAAAACGCTTCTCGAACTCCACCAGTCCCGACCCCTCCCGCATGGCCGGGGTGATCGCCACCAGGCGCGGCTCGAGGGCGCCCATGTCGCAGATCCAGTCCGAGAAGATCCTGGTGTACGTGGGTTTGCCTGCAGCGGCAGCCTTGATTCCCTCGGCAGGATCGAACTTGCCCGGCCCGTGGTACAGCACCGGGTCTGCCTCGGCCAGCTTGTAACCCTGGCCCTTGCGGGTGATCACATGCAGGAAGATCGGACCGGACATCCGGCGCAGATTCTGCAGCGTCGGCAGCAGCGAGTCGAGGTCGTGGCCGTCGATTGGGCCGAAGTAGGTGAAGCCCAGCTCCTCGAAAAAAGTCGCCGGAACCATCATGCCTTTCGCATGTTCTTCCAGGCGCTTCGCCAGTTCATAGACCGGTGGCACCACCGACAGCATCTGCCTGGCGACGTCGCGGGCTTTCAGCACCGGCCGGGCCGACAGCACGCGCGCGAGATAGCGGTTCATCGCGCCGACCGCCGGCGAGATCGACATGTCGTTGTCGTTGAGGATCACGAGCAGGTCGATGTCCGGCGTGACGCCGGCATTGTTCAGCGCTTCGAACGCCATGCCGGCACTCATGGCGCCGTCGCCGATCACCGCCACATGCCGGCGCCGTTGCGGGCCCTTGCCTTCGCCGAGGTTGCGCGATGCGACCGCCATGCCGAGCGCGGCTGAAATCGACGTCGATGAATGCGCGGTGCCGAACGTGTCGTACTCGCTTTCGATGCGCCGGGGAAAGCCGGAGATGCCGCCGTGCTGCCGCAGGTTGTCCATCTGCCGCCGCCGGCCGGTCAGGATCTTATGGGGATACGACTGATGGCCCACGTCCCATACCAGCCGGTCATAGGGCGTGTTGAAAATGTAGTGGAGCGCGATCGTCAGTTCCACCGTCCCCAGGTTGGAAGAAAGGTGCCCGCCGGTGCGCGATACCGCGTCCAGCACGAAGCCGCGCAGTTCTTCGGCAAGCTTTTTCAGCGACGAGCGCTCCAGCCGGCGCAGGTCCGCCGGTGAATTGATCGTCTCCAGCAAGGGAGTTTGAGCCAGCGTCATGTCAGATAAAACCTAGAGGATGGGGGTGGTGGGCCGGCTAGTGGACCCGGTGCACGATGTAATCTGCCAGCTCGGCCAAGCGCGAGGCACGGCTGCCGAAGGGCTCCAGCGCACGCCGCGCGCGCTGGGCCAGCTGCCTGGCCAAGGCCTGGGACTCATCCAGCCCGAGGATCGAAACATAGGTCGGTTTGTCCTGAGCCTGGTCCTTGCCGGCCGTCTTGCCAAGGGTCTGGGAATCCGCGATGACATCCAGGATGTCGTCCACCACCTGGAACGCAAGGCCGACCGCTTCGCTGTACGCAGCCGCGGCACCAGCCATCGGAGGCGTCAGCAAACCCCCGCTCAGCAGACCCAGGTGGACGGACGCAGCAAGCATTGCTCCCGTCTTCAGTTGGTGCATCGTTTCCAGTTGCCGGCGATCGAGCCGCGCGCCTACTGCGGCCAGGTCCAGAGCCTGTCCGCCGGCCATGCCGCCCGCGCCGGCTGCAGCGGCAAGGACGGACACCATCTCCCCCACCGGCACGATCGGGCGGCCGTCTCCTGCCGGCCTGCGCAACGGGGCCACCAGGGCCTCGAAAGCGAGCGCTTGCAAGGCGTCGCCGACCAGCATCGCCACCGCCTCGCCATACTTCCGGTGCACGGTAGGCTTGCCCCGGCGCAGAGCGTCGTCATCCATGCAGGGCATGTCGTCATGCACCAGCGAATACGCATGGATCAGTTCCACAGCGCAGGCGCCGGCGTCAAGCACGTCCGGCGCCGCACCGGATATCTCACCGGCTGCATAGACAAGGAGCGCTCTAACGCGCTTGCCGCCGCCGAGCACCGCATAGCGCATGGCTTCGACCAGCCCGTTTTCTCCGAGGCCCGGCCGGACCTGGACCACCGCCGGTAGCACGGCTTCGAGTGCCTGCTCGACGCGCCGGCCTTGCCGGTTCATCCAGGACGACAGATCGTCGTCGCGGTAATCGTGGCCAGCGCCCTCGCCCGCCTCAGGTCTCGCGGTCATCGGCAACGGCTTCGAAGGGCTGCAGCAGGTCTGCTTCCAGGATCCGGACCCGCTGGGCAACCTGTCCCAGCGCGTCCCGGCAATACTTCACCAGCACGACCCCGCGCTGATAGGCTGCAAGCGACTCTTCCAGGGGCATCCGGCCGCCCTCCATGCGATCCACCAGCGCCTCGAGTTCCGTCATCGCCAGCTCGAACGATGCCGGCGGCGGGCAGGCCGCAGCCACGTCCGTCGCGAGGCCGGCGAGGCCGGCTCCCGCAAGGTGATCGGGCCCAGCAGCCCCGCTTTCGTCAGCATCATCCGCAACGGTTTTGTTTCGTGACATCCCGGCAAGGCTCGCAAGCGTTGATTGTCATGGTCCAGCCTGATTCTAGTCGACTCGAACTGGCCGGGCGCCATGCGGCTTGCTGCCGGCGGCGCCCGAACGCCTGCATTGCCGCCGGTGACACTCGTTGGGCGGTTCTGTGTTTGAGGGTACACTCGCCCCTCCACTTTTCGGGGCAGGTTGCCACTTACTTCGGAGGGACCCGGGTCCTATGTCGGACATTGGGCGCGAGGCGCACATCAGGCGACCGGCTGCGCAACTGCCGGTATCCGCATATTTCAGTCAGCAGCTCCATGATCTCGAACTGAGATCGCTTTTCCAGGCCGGTCACGGATATCGCGGGCACGAACTGATGGTGCCGGAGATCGGCGACTACCACGCTCTGCCTGCAGAAGGCGAAGGCCGTGTCCTGGTGCGTCGCCCGGCCGAGGGCCAGCCGCTCGGCGGCAACCGCGGCACACTGGAGGTCATGTCCAACGTCTGCCGCCATCGGCAGGCGATCATGCTGAATGGCAGGGGCAATGCCGAGAGCATCGTCTGTCCGCTGCACCGCTGGACCTACAACCTCAAGGGCGAGCTGCTGGGTGCGCCGCATTTCGCCGAGCAGCCCTGCCTGAACCTCGAATCCCGGCCGCTGCAGAACTGGCAGGGTCTGCTGTTCGAAGGGCCGCGCAACGTCGCGGAGGACCTCCACAGCATCGGCTGCAAAGCGGCCCTCGA
>JACCRJ010000447.1 GCA_013813615.1 Lautropia sp.
GCTGCCGTACTGCCAGCCTGCAGTCGTGCCTGTACTCTACCTGTTGCTGCCGTCTTCCTCCACCGCTCTCATGACTTCATCGAACTGCCGTCATGCCGCCTCGTCCTGCATCTGGTACCAGCGGTAGAGCATCTGTTGCCCCAGCCGCCTGAAGGGGGCGAACGGATGGCCTGGCAGCGGGGAGCTGTAGATGGGGAGGTCCCAGTGGGAGCCTGCCTTGCCGGCGATGCGCTCGGCGAGCCTGCGGCCGGCATGCGTGGAGAAGGACACGCCGTTGCCGCCGTAGCCGATCGCGTAGTAGATCGACTGCGCCGGGTCGGGCTGCGCGATGCGCGGCATCATGTCGTGGCTGACGTCCACCCAGCCCCACCACGAGTAGTCGATCTGCACCTCCCTCAGCGACGGGAACTTCCGGACCAGCCCCGCCCTCAACAGCTCCAGATGCCGGGGCTCGGAAGCGTTGGCGCCGTGGATCGCGCTGCGGCTGCCGATCTGCACCCGATTGTCCGGCAGCAGGCGGTAGTAGAAGCGCAGCACCCGCGTGTCGGTGATGAAGGTCGTGCTCTTGAAGCCCGCCGCATCCAGCTCGGCTCGAGTCAGCGGGCGCGTCACCAGCGAGTTGGACAGGATCGGCATGATCCGGTTGCGCACGATCGGGTGCAGGCCCTGGGACGTGTAGCCGCCGGTTGCGACGCCCACGGCCCTGGCCCGCACCGTGCCGCCGGGGGTTCGCAGGTAATGCGAGCCGCTGCGCGCATCCCAGCCGGTCACCGGGCTCGCGGTGTAGACCTTGACGCCGGCTGCGCGCGCCATCTTCAGGTAGCCGTAGGCGAGCTTCAGCGGATGGATGCCGATGCCTTCCTTCTCGTGCAGGGCGCCGGTCGCTTCCTGGTCGTCCACGTAACGCGCCTGCAGCTCCTGGCGCGAGAGCATGCGGGTGTCGTAGCCGAACACTTCCCGCATGACTTCGCACTCACGCTGCAGGAACGCGAGCTTCCTTTCACGATGCGCGACGTAGAGATGGCCGCCGTCCTGGGCGTCGCAGTCGATCTGCGAGACCAGCCCCTTCCAGGTTTCGAAGCCGTCGCGGATTTCGCGGTCCAACCGCTTCGCGACGTCGACGCCCCACCTGGCGATCCACTGCGTGCGGTACAGCCGGCCGCTGGCGTTCTGGCCCTGGCCGCCGTTGCGGCTGGTGCAGCCCCAGGCGGCACGGTTCGCTTCCAGCACCGTCGCCTTGATGCCGTGTTCACGGGCCAGGAACAACGCGGTCGCAAGGCCGGTGAAGCCGGCGCCGATGATGACGACGTCCGCGTCCATGTCGCCGATCACCGGACCCTCGTCCGGCGGTGTTGCGCCGGCGGTGTCGACCCAGTAGGTCGGCGCGTAGCGCTGCCCCTGGCCGCAATCCGCAACCAGGGGATCGAAGTGGGGGTCGTAGGGCGCACCGTCCGACAGGCCGGTGCGCGGGTCGTTGATTGCGTCCATGCGAAAGGGTTGACGTAATAAAGGAAGAGGGTCTCAAGCCCTGGCGGGCAGGCGAGGGCGGTCCTTGCGGAACACGTTCTTGACGGCGATCCGGCCGTCCCGGAAGGTGAAGACGTCCACGCCGTTGGCCTCGATGCGGGTGCCGTCGGCGGCGGTACCGGTGAACAGCCACTCCGACACGCCGCGATCGCCGGCGACGAAGTGGGTGCCATTGCGCCACTGCGCATCCGGGAAGTTCTTCCAGACGGATTCGAAGGCGCTGCGCACCGCTTCCCGTCCGACATGGCGCGAGCCCCAGGGATCGGGGCCGGCGGCCGTTTCGAACACGCAGTCATCGGTCATGAACGTCATCAGCGCGTCGACGTCGTGCCGGTTCCAGGCATCGGCGAATGCGGCCAGCGTCTCGACGGTGACGATGCTGTTGAGGGTGTGAGGCGAGCTGGGCATGTTGGTTTCCCTTGAATGAGTGACGCAGGCACCGCCCTGTGCGGTCGGTAGGCAAAAGTCGTCAGGACACGATCTGATAGTAGAGATTCTGCGGATGGCGTGCCTGCGCGAAGAAGTACCAGCGCTCCGCCAGCAGTCCAAGGTACTGCACCAGCACGGCCACCACCAGCCAGGCGACCGCCGCGCCGGCGCCCGCCAGCGCCGGCAGCAGCAGCAGCGCCGGGGCGACGAAGCCGGCCCCGATGGCGACGTACCTGATGCGCGCGACGAACGCCCGGCTCCTGCCGTGCATGAACTCGCGGGTATTGAAGGAGCCGCCGGTCATGCCCATCGATTTCTGCACCAGCTGCGGGTTGCTGATACCCGTCGCAGACTGCAGGCTGCTTTTGAGCTTGAGCCGGCGGTTGCGCGCAATGGAGACCATGCGCACGGCTGCGGCGACGATCGTCACGACCAGTGCCCAGCCGGCCGCCGGCCGCACCAGCTGCTCCGGGCCGGCGAACGCCGTCAGCGCGGTGAAGAGCACCAGCCCGGAGGAGAGCCCGATCAGGGTGTAGTTCACCAGGGTCAGCGGATGCGCCCATTCCTGGATGAACCGGATGCAGGCGTAGATCATGGCGGTGCAGTACCAGAGCACCAGACAAAGCAGGATGGCGGCGAGCGGCAGCACGGTGTCGCGCAGCACGCCGGCTGCCTGCCATTCGTGCAGCCCGAGCCAGACGGCGACGAGGCCGATGAAGATCGGCAGCACGATCACTTCGCGTGACAGCCATGACGTGCGCCACATCAGCACCGCCCGCCAGGCGCGCTCCGGGCGCCCCAGGTGAAGGAACGAGGCGACGAGCGCCACCACCAGCAACCCGAGCGAGACGGCGAGGCCGCTGGTGGCCAGCGAAGCGGTGAGGCTGGTGCCGGCCAGCGCGGTGACCGCGAGCGCCATCACCAGGCCCTGGCCGGCACCGGCCAGCGTGGTGAAGAGGATGACCGACCAGGCGGGGTTCAACGGCTACTCCGCCTGGACGGCTGCGATCGTGTCGGTGATGGACCGCGGCAGGTACTGGTTGGCCGGCTTCGTGTCCCATTCGGGCATCAGCGTATAGCCGCCGCGCTCGCGTATCGCCACCGACACTTCCGACTGCGGGTCCTTGACGTCGCCGAAGAGGCGGGCGTTGGTGGGGCAGGCGTTGACGCACGCCGGCCGGCGCTGCGCGACCGGGATGCTCTCGTCGTAGATGCGGTCGACGCACAGGGTGCACTTGGTCATCACCTGTCGTTCCTCGTCGAGCTCGCGCATCCCGTAGGGGCAGGCCCACGCGCAGTACTTGCAGCCGATGCACTTGTCGTAGTCGACCAGGACGATGCCGTCCTCCTTGCGCTTGTAGCTCGCGCCGGTGGGGCAGACCGGCACGCACGGCGGATCCTCGCAGTGCAGGCAGCTCTTCGGGAAGTGCACCGTTTCCGTGGTCGGAAAGACCCCGGCCTCGTAGGTCTGGACGCGGTTCAGGAAGGTGCCGCTCGGCGACTCGCCGTAGGGATCCTGGTCGGACAGCGGGCCGGCGGAACCGGAGGTGTTCCACTGCTTGCAGGCGGTGACGCAGGCATGGCAACCGACACAGACGTTCAGGTCGATGACCAGGGCAAGTTGCTTGGCGTAGGTTTCAGCCATCAGGATTCAGGTTCCGATTTCGAGGCAGGCTGCAGGGGGATGGGGGATCTGGACGAGGACGCGGCGGCGAAACGCCCGGCGAAGTAACTCAGGACCTTGCGGCTGCCGAGGGTCGGTGCTCCGTCGCCCACAGCCGGGCCCGCGGCTGCGCCGGCGGAACCGGCGGCGCCTCGCGCCCCGGG
>JACCRJ010000452.1 GCA_013813615.1 Lautropia sp.
GAACGACGTCGCGGCTGGATGCCGATCGGCGGTAGGCCCGCGCGCGCAGCGACCTCGTCGACCCAGGCGCCGGCGGCGTTGCAGACCACCGGCGCCTCGTAGACCTGCCCAGTGGCGCCGACCCGCCAGAGCCCGTCGACGCGCTCGATTGCGGTGACGTCGGCGTTGCACACCAGCCTTCCGCCGGCGCGGCGCATGCCGCGCAGGTAGCCCTGGTGGATGGCATGCACATCCATATCAGCAGCGTCCGGCTCGTGGATGGCGCCCAGCAGCCGCTCCGGACGCAGCGCCGGAACCATGGCCCGTGCCGCATCGCGGTCGAGGCGACGACCCCGGTGCGTCACCGAGGCGAGCACCCTCCAGTGATCTTCCAGCAGCGCCTCCTGGCCAGTCGAAGCAACCATCAGCGCCCCGCGCGGAGCGAGCAGCGGGTGCTCGGCGAATCCCGCCGGCGGCTTTTCCAGGAACGCGCGACTCGCCCTGGTGAGCGCGCGCACCTGCGATGCGCATCGACGCGTCCTCAGCTGAGGGCAACCTCGAAGCCGCGCCGGGTGGCGGGGCGCGCCATCATCGCCTCATACCAGCGCTTGACGTGCGGATACTCGGCGAGGTCGACCTGGTGGCGCTCGTGCCGCCAGGCCCAGCCCAGGATCGCGAAATCCGCGATCGACAGTTGACCGGCGAAGTACTCGTGCTTCTCCAGGCGCCGGTTCATCACGCCGTACAGCCGGTGGGTTTCCTTCGAGTAGCGCGAAAGACCATAGCGGCGGTCCTCTTCCTTCTCCAGCGCAATGAAGTGATGCACCTGGCCGGGCATCGGCCCGAAGCCGCCCATCTGGAACATCAGCCATTCCAGCACCGGCACCCTGGCACGCAGGTCCTTCGGCATGAACTTGCCGGTCTTTTCGGCGAGATACAGGAGGATCGCGCCCGACTCGAACACGCTCAACGGCGCCCCGCCAGGACCATCCTGGTCGACGATCGCCGGGATCTTGTTGTTGGGGCTGATATCCAGGAACGCCGGTTTGAACTGCTCGTCCCTGGTGATGTTGACGACGTGCACCGTGTAGGGCAACGCCATTTCCTCCAGCGCGACGCTGATCTTGCGGCCGTTGGGGGTATTGAACGTGTAGAGATCGATCGACATGCTGACTTGCGGCTCCTGTGGTTGAGCGGTGCGCGGCCTCCGTGCGTCGGCCCGTGCGCGGCGAGACACTATTCTGCGCCAGACGGTGCCGCCGGCCGCCTGAGGAACTAGTTCACGAAAATTGCCGAGCCGCATCATTCGGCCGACCGTGCATCCACGGGATACTTCCGGCCGTCAATTGCGCGCTGGCAGGCCCGATGCGCCGGATCATCCTTACGTTCCCAGCCCGGTACTCGAAATCAGCACCAGAGGGCAGAACTTTCCTGCAAGGAGCCCGTTTGCAGTCCAGCCGGTTGTCGGTCTTTGCCGCATCTGCGCTTGCGCGCCAGGCGCCGAAAGCAGCATTCGCATGCTGGCTGGCGGCTGCCCTCGTGCTGCTGGCGCTGTCCGGCTTTTCGACAGCCGACCTGATGCCGGCAGCGCTGTCCGGCACCCTGCAGCCCCGGATCCAGCTGGCCGCGATCACCGCCAACCTGGTTGCCGCTTCCTGGTTTTACCTGGCGCTCTTCGGACGCCGGCCGGTACGCGCCGGCCTCAAGACCGGCATCAAGCTCGTCACCCACGGCGGCATCGTCGTGCTGAGCCTGATCGTCGGCGCGCCCGATCCGACGCTGCTCTGGCTCACGGCCATCGGTGCCGCGGTTTTCGCACTGCCGATCGCCGCAGCTTCGCTGCAGATCCTGCAGGAATCCCGCAAGAAGGCCATCCGCTGGTTCATCGCCGGTGCCACCTGCCTTGCGACGAGCATCGTGTTCGCACTGGTGGCGGCGGCCGGCGGCGCGGGCGTGGCGGTCGACCTGGCGCTGGTGGCCACGACGGCGCTTGCCGCGCTCTGCTGGGGCATGGCCGCCACCGAAGCCGCCCTGGCCGAGCGTGCCAAACTGGAAGCGGCGCACGACAAGGTGGTCGAATCCGGGCGCAAGTACCGTCACGTCTACTATTCGGTGCCGATCCCACTGGTATCGATCGACGTGCAGGGCCACGTGCTGCGCTGGAACGACATGGCCGCACAGGCGTTCGGCGGGGCGCTCGTCGCCGGCCGGCTCAACCCGCTGTCGCAAGTCGTCGGCGAAGCGGCTGCAGAGGCCCTGCTGACCGAGGTCAGGCAATCCGGCCGCCATCAGTGCGAGCTGCAGATCAACCTTGCCGGCGACATCCGCACTTATGCGGTCGATGCGCTCGCCGCCGGCAGCGACATCGAACTCAGTTTCGGCGACGTCTCGGAGCGCAGCCGGCTCGCCGCGACGATGGAGCACATCGCACACCATGACTTCCTGACCGACAGCCTCAACCGGCGCGGCCTCGAGCGCGAGATCGAAAGCCTGCTGGCCGGAATCGACGCCAGCCACCCGCTGTCTCTCATCTACGTCGACCTCGATCGCTTCAAGGCGATCAACGATGTGTTCGGCCATGCTGCCGGCGACGGTATCGTGCTGGAGGTGGCGCGCCGCCTGAGCGCCAACCTCCCGCCGGGAGCCAGCGTCGGCAGGATCGGCGGCGACGAATTCCTGGCGGTGCTGCCGGGCCTCGACCTGGCGGGCGCGCAGGACGAAGCGCAACGGATCCTGACGTCGATCACTCGCGAGACGGTCGACTTCGATGGCCTGCAGCTGAATGTCGAGGCGAGCATTGGCGTGATCGAGGCTGCTCCCGGGATGCAAACCCGCGAAATGCTGGCGTACGCCGACGAAGCCTGTGCCCAGTCGAAGCGCGCCGGCCGCGGCCGCATCACCGCGCTCGACCCGGGCAACGAGGCGCTGGTCAACTACCGCGCGGAGAAGCTGTATGGCTCCCAGCTCAGGTTCCGCCTGCCGACGGAGCGGATGCGCATCTTCGCGCAGCCGATCGTGCCGCTGCAACGCGATCACGAGATCCTGTCCTACGAAGTACTGCTTCGCACGGAAGACGAGCATGGCCGCATCGAGCCGCCTTCGCGACTGATTGCAGCCGCGGAACGCCAGGGCGCGATGGCCGCAATCGACCGCTTCGTGCTCGGCCGCACCGTCAGCCATCTTGCCGAGCATCCCAACCACACGCGCAGCCTCGGCTTCGTCTCGGTCAACCTGAGCGGCATGTCGCTGAACGACGAGCGCTTCGTCAACGACGCGATCGCGCTGTTGCGCGAGCACCGCGCCATCGCCTCGAAGATCTGCCTGGAGATCACCGAATCGGTCGCGCTCTACGACATCAGCAGCACGCGCCGCTTCGTCGACGAGATGCAATCGATCGGCGTGACCATCGCCCTCGATGACTTCGGCGCCGGCTACACCTCGTTCGCCTACCTGAAGGACCTGCCGGCGACGCTGCTCAAGATCGATGGCCAGTTCATCACCGGGCTGGGCAGCGGCGCCAAGAGCCTCGGCATCGTGCGTGCGATCCAGCAGGTCGGGCGCGAACTCGGCATGCGTTGCCTGGCGGAATGGGTAGAGGACAAGGCGACGCTGCAGACTCTGGTGGATCTGGACATCGACTATGCCCAGGGCTACGTGTTCTCCCGCGCCAAGCCGATCGAGACCTGGCTGACCGAGCGCGTCGACCTCTCGCCGCTGCTTGCGTCACAGGGGGTGATGTCATGAATCATGCGGAAGACGCGATCCTGACCGAGCCGCTCGCGTCGACCGAGCACGCGCCGGCGGCGCCTGACCTGCTGACGGGAGCGCGCTACGCCGCGCCGCTGCAGACCGGCGCCCGGCTGCAGGAGTTCGAAATCTCCACGGTGATCGGCCAGGGCGGATTCGGCATCGTCTACCTGGCGCGTGACCTGTCACTGCAGCGCAGCGTCGCGATCAAGGAATATTTTCCGGTCCACCTGGCCGGGCGCGACGTGGAAGGCACCGTGCGCGCGTTGACGCCAGGGCAGGCCGAGGTGCTGGAGCTCGGGCGGCGCAGCTTCATCAACGAAGCGCGGATGCTGGCGCGCTTCAAGCACACCGGCCTGGTGGAGGTACTGCGGTTCTGGGAACAGAACGGCACCGCCTACATGGCCATGCCGTTCTACGACGGCGCGACGCTCACCCAGTACCTCAAGCGCCATCCCGGCGTCGCCACGGAAGCCTGGCTCAGGAAGACGCTGAAGCCGCTGCTGGA
Organism: Lautropia sp.; assembly: GCA_013813615.1. Lineage (GTDB taxonomy): Bacteria > Pseudomonadota > Gammaproteobacteria > Burkholderiales > Burkholderiaceae_E > Lautropia. The sequence continues at coordinate 4,235 of JACCRJ010000452.1, forward strand.
GGCGCTCGGCCACATGCACCAGGAAGACTGCTTCCACCGCGACGTCGCGCCGGACAACATTCTGATCCTCAAGGACGGCTCCGCCGTCCTGCTCGACCTCGGCGCTGCCCGCCGCGTCATCGCCAACGACGCGCAGGCCATGACGGTGATGCTCAAGCCCGGCTATGCGCCCATCGAGCAGTACTCCGACGACCCGCGGTTTCGCCAGGGGCCGTGGACCGACATCTATGCCATGGCGGCGGTCTTCTTCTTTGCGGTGACCGGCAAGGCGCCGCCGGCCTCCGCGTCGCGGGTCATGCGCGACAGCGTCTCGCCGCTGGCCAGCGTGCGACCGGAAGGCTTCAGCGAGTCGTTCCTGCTCGCCATCGACAAGGGCTTGTCCCTGCAGCCGGATGACCGGCCGCGTTCGATCGCCGAGTTCGGTGCGCTGCTCTACGCAGCCCCGCAGCAGCCGGAGGAGGCCGCCGAGCTGACGCAGGCGCCTCGTGCAGCCGGCGACGCAGCAGCGGCTGGCACAAAGACGTCCGCCTGGACATCCGGCAATGCCGCGCGCAGGATCACCGGCGATGCCGAGGCGGAAAACAGCGGCGACGCTGCTGCTGCGCCGCGCCGCGCGCCGGCCCTCAAGCCGGCAGGCTTGGCCGCCGGCGTGGGCGTGCTGGCGGTGGCTGTCGTCGCCGGCTGGCTCAGCC
>JACCRJ010000472.1 GCA_013813615.1 Lautropia sp.
GCAACGACCTGCAGACCTGGATGGAGGTCTACTGGCTCGCCGACGGCCTTGACGCTGCGGCAGGTGCAGGCCGGGATGAGACGGGTGCAGCCACGCGCCAGGGTCAAGCCCCCGTGGAAGGCTGGGACCCGAGCCCGCTGCGGCAATTGATCGAGGCGCGTGCAGGAGCCGCCGGAATCCTCGACCTGGTACATGGCGAGCGGCACTACGAAGCCTTCGAATCGTGTGCCTGATCGGGATCGCCGTCGACTGGCCGGGCCCATGGCTCCTGGTGGTCGCGGCCAATCGCGACGAGTTCCATGACCGCCAAGCGGCGCCGGCGTCCTGGTGGAATGCGCCGGACGCGGCGGCCGGCCCCGAGCAGGCCACCGTGTTTGGCGGCAGGGATCTGCAGGGCGGCGGCACCTGGCTTGGACTGCGTCGCGCTGCGCACGCTTCGCTGCGGGTGGGCGCGCTGACCAACCTGCGGCCGGGCCTGATGCCCGCGCCGGCCTTGCCGCCGCCGGGACGCCCGGCAGTGCCACCATCGCGCGGGAACCTGGTGGCCGGATATCTGTCGAGCAGGGCCGACCCCGCCACGTTCCTGCGCAACCTCGACCCGCCGCCGGGCGCCTACGCCGGTTTCAACCTGCTGGCGATCGCTCTGGGCGGCAGAGGCGGCGGCATCGACACCGGGTACCTCAACAACCTCCCTGGTTCGCAGGTCCGCCGGCTGGCGGCGGGAATCCATGTGCTCTCGAACGCCACGCTGGACGTGCCCTGGCCGAAGACCCGCCGCCTGCAGGCTGCGATGACCGCGGCGCTCGGGGGAGTGACGGTCGCAGTGACGGGGGCAGCACCGAGGGGAGCGACGGCGGCCACGGTTGCGGCAGACGCCGGGAATGAGGCCCGCCTGGCGACGACGCTCCTAGCGGCGCTGGGCGACCGCACCGAGGCGGGCGAGGCTGACCTGCCGCGCACCGGCCTCGACCGCGACCGCGAGCGGCTTCTGTCGGCGCCGTTCATCGTCGACGATCACTACGGGACGCGCTGCAGTACGGTGTTGGTCGTGGACCGTGAGGGGCGGGTGTATTTCGCGGAGCGAAGCTTCGGCCCCGGCGGGCGGCTGCTCGGCATGGTCACGGAGCGCTTCGTGCTCGGGCGCCCTGCCGGCTCCTAGGTTCGGCTGCGGTCGACCGGCCGCAGCAGGCGCGCCGAAGGTCGGACCGCGCGGCGCGCTCAGCCGGGTGGCGTCTTCTCGAAGCCGGCGATACGGTGCCGCAGATCCTCGGGTATCGGCATCGACTTCGAGTCTCGGGCGTAGACATAGATGCTCTGCCCGCTGATGAGATGATCGCCGCCACGGTGGATCTCGAAGTCCGCCGTCATGCTGGAGCGGCCCAGCCGACTGCAGCGGGTGGCAACCTGCAACTCGTCGTCGAAGCGCGCGGGCGCATGGAAATCCACGGTGGCCTTGACCACGAAGAGGTGTTCGAAGGTTTCGTGCAGCCAGGCCTGGTCGCCGGCCGCCAGCATCCGCCAGTACTCCGTGATTGCCAGGTCGAAGTACGCGAGGTAATGGGCGTTGAAGACGACGCCCTGCATGTCGGCTTCGGCCCACCGCACCCTCAGCGGGTGGATCAGCGAGAACTCCTCGAGGGACATGTCGGTGCGCGCGGCCCTCAGTCGAGTTTCCTGGCGGCTTCGGGCTTGTAGGTGTACGGATCGCTGGGGTTGCGCAGGTCTGTGATGTCCTGGTGGCGAAGCGACACGGAGCGCAGGATCTTCGGATGCGTGACGATGTAGAAAGTATCGCCGCGGATCGCGTCGAACGTCATCTGTGCAACCTGTTGCGCCGTCAGGCGGCCGGATGTCACCGCCTTGCTGACCGTTTCCCGGGCGGTGAGTTGAGATGCCGTCGGCGTTTCCCCATCCGGCTCCGCAGGTCGGTTGCGATCCGACTGGTGGATGCCGGTGGGCACGTAAGCCGGACAAAGCACGGAGCAGCCGATCTGCGACCTGACCAGCTTGAGGTCGTGATACAGCGTCTCGGTCAGGGTGACGACCGCATGCTTGCTGACGTTATAGACGCCCATCAGCGGCGCCGACAGCAGGCCGGCGACCGAAGCGGTGTTCACGACGTGGCCGGCGGTGCCTTTGGCGATCATCGACGGCACGAAGGCCCTGATGCCGTGGATCACGCCCCAGACGTTGACGCCGAGCACCCACTGCCAGTCGCGCTCGGTGTTCTCCCAGATGAGCCCGCCGCTGCCGACCCCGGCATTGTTGAACAGCAGGTCTACTTCGCCGAAGGCGCTGCGCGCCCGGCGCGCGAGGGAATCGACGTCGCCGCCGATGGAGACGTCGATCCTTTCCGCGATCAGCGTGGCGCCGGCCTCGCGCAATTCCGCGGCCGTCGCATCCAGCGCGTCCTGCTGGATGTCGGCGAGCACCATTCGCATGCCCAGCCGCTGCCCCAGCTGCGCGAATGCACGGCCGAAGCCGCTTCCGGCACCGGTGATGACCGCAACCTTGTTGTCGAAATCCGTGAGCATCGCCGGCTTCCCTTTGAAGTCGATCTGCCTGGGTCAGTCCAGCTTGACCAGCTGCTTGCCGAGGTTGCCGCCGGCGAGCAGGCTGATGAAGGCTTCGGGTGCCTTCTCCAGCCCCTGCGCGATCGTTTCGCTGTACCTGAGGCTGCCGTTCACCACCCGTTCGCCCAGTTCCTGGAGCGCCCGCGGCCAGATGTCAAGTTGGTCGCTCACGATGAAGCCCTGGATCTTCAGACGGTTGACCAGTATCGAGCGGACGCGCTTTATCGAGATGTCGTGACCGTTGTAGCCTGCTATCAGGCCGCATACCGCGACCCGTCCGAAAGGATTCATGCGTCCCAGCACCGCGTCCATGATGGCGCCGCCGACGTTCTCGAACAGCATGTCCACCCCGTCGGGTGTCGCCGCCTTGAGGTCTTCCTCCAGCCGCCCCGCCTTGTAGTCGACGCAGGCATCGAATCCGTAGTCCCCGGTCACGAGCCGGCACTTGCGCTCGCCGCCGGCGATCCCGACGACGCGGCAGCCGGCTGCCTTGGCGAGCTGGCCCACCACCGATCCGACCGCGCCGCTGGCGGCGCTCACGCAGACGGTCTGACCGGGCTTCGGCTCCAGAATCCTGTTGAGCCCATACCAGGCGGTGACGCCTGGCATGCCTACGACTCCCAGCCACGCGGTCAGCGGCACCTTCGACGACGCCAGCTTCTGGACGCCGGTGCCATCGGTCACCGAAAGCTGCTGCCAGCCCAGAGGCCCCTGCACCCGTTCGCCGACCGCGAAGCCGGCATGCCGGGATTCGACCACCTCGCCGACGGTGCCCCCGCCCATGACTTCGTTCAGCGCGACCGGCTTCGCATACGAACGGGAGTCGTCCATCCGTCCGCGCATGTAGGGATCGAGCGAAAGGTAGAGGTTGCGGACCAAGAACTGCCCGTCGGCAAGCGGCGGGACCGGTACCTCCTCCAGTCTGAGATCCTCGGGACTCGCGTCGCCCTCCGGCCGCCTTGCGAGGACGATGCGCCGGTTCAGCCGGGCAGGGGTGATCTTGTCGCTCATAGATTCTTCCAGAATTTGAAGGTGCCGCTCGCCCGGGCGACGATGCGCTGCTCCGCGTCCAGGATCTCGCCTTCGCAGAAGCTGAGGCTGCGCCCGGCGTGCAGGCATTGCGCCTTGACGGTCAGCCCACCCCTGGCCGGGCGGATGAAGCTGGTCTTCATTTCCACCGTCAGGTTGCCACCGCTCTCGCTGCCCAGGTCGGTGCGGGCGGAGCGGCCGGCCATCGCCATGACGAAATCCAGCATCGTCATCAGCACGCCGCCGTGCACGACCGCCCACGAGTTCATGTGTTCGGGACGCGGGGTCATGGTCGCGACCGCGCGGCCGTCGGCCATCTCCCGCAGGTGCGCGCCTAGCGACTCGATGAACGGGATCGCGACCGGCAGGTTGCCGGCTCGCGCCACCGCGCCGTGGGGATCCCGGGCGGCAGGAATCCCGGGCCGGGAAGTTTCGGGATCGGAAGTCTCGGGGTCGGAGGTTTTGGGATCCGAAATGGGATCGGAAATGGGATCGGGCATCAGGTGTTTTCCTTCAGACGGCGGTGACGCCACCGTCGATCGCGAGGATCTGCCCGGTGATGTGCTTGCCTGCTGCCGAGCAGAACAGCAGTGCCGCGCCCTTGAGGTCCTCGTCGTCGCCGATCCGCTGCAGCGGCGCCCGGGCGATGACCTTCTCCTCGATGGCAGACAGGGTGGCCGCGGTCATTTTCGAGTGGAAGAAACCGGGCGCCAGCGCGTTGACGGTGATGCCGCGGGGCCCCCACTCGCCTGCCAGCGCGCGGGTGAAGTTGACCAGGCCGCCCTTGGTGGTGTTGTAGGCGAGCGTCTGCTGCACGCCGGGCGGATTGCCGCGCAGGCCGGCGATGGAGGCAACCGTGAGGATGCGTCCGTATCCTCGCGGCAGCATCGACCGCTTGCCGATCGCCTGCGTCAGCAGGAATACGCCGGTGAGGTTCAGATTGACCAGCTTGAGCCACCCCTCGAGCGGATGGTCCTCGGCCGGCGCACCCCAGGTTGCGCCGGCATTGTTGACCAGGATGTCGACGTGGCCAAGAGCGGCCAGCGCGCTGTCGACGAAGGCGGCAATCTGCTCCGGCTTGCTCTGGTCGGAAGCGATCCCGTGGGCGATGGTGCCGCGCGCCTTCAGATGGTCGACCGCCTGCTCGAGTTCATTGGCCTTGCGAGCGGTGATGACCAACTCCGCGCCCATGTCGCCGAGCGCTTCCGCGATCTGCAGGCCCAGTCCGCGCGACCCGCCCGTGATGATCGCCTTGCGTCCGGTGAGGTCGAACAGGGCCGCAGCGCTCCTGGAATTCATTCGGCGTCTCCCATCATGGATCAGGCATCTCGAACAGGCCGGCGGCACCCATGCCGCCGCCGACGCACATGGTGACGACGGCGTACTTCGCCTTGCGGCGCCGTCCTTCCATCAGCGCATGGCCAGTCAACCGCTGGCCGCTCATGCCGTAGGGGTGCCCGACCGCGATGGCGCCGCCGTCGACGTTCAGCCGGTCGTCCGGTATCCCC
>JACCRJ010000474.1 GCA_013813615.1 Lautropia sp.
GGTCGGCTCTCGGCCGTGACCCAGGTCGGCGGCAGGGGCCGCTTCCCGGCTCAAACCGGATGCGCGCTAGAGTCACGCCATCCGATCAGATTCCTGCGACCAGTGTTCCGATCCTTTGAGAAGCGACTCCAACCTTATCCCGTAGCCGAGCCTGCGCCGTCGCCGCCGGGCTTCTTCGCCTTTCTCTGGCACTGCACCACCGGTGTCCGCGGCGCGATGCTCACGATGGCGCTGCTGACCGCCGCGATCTCCGCCTTTGACGCGCTGCTCTTTGCAATGCTCGGCCGGGTCGTGGACTGGCTCAGCGAGGTCGAGCCGTCCCGGCTCTGGGTCGAACGCGGCGCCGCGCTGGCTTGGATCGCGGCGGCGCTCGCGGCGAGCATCGGCGCCGTCGCGCTGCAGACGATCGTCAAGCACCAGACCATCGCGATCAACCTGCCGATGCGGCTGCGCTGGAACTTTCACCGGCTGATGCTGGGCCAGAGCATGGCCTTCTACCAGGACGAGTTCGCCGGCCGCATCACGACCAAGATGATGCAGACCGCGCTGGCCGTACGCGATACGCTGTTCGTGCTGGCCGACGTGCTGGTCACGATGGCGGTCTACGTGATCACGATCATCGTGCTCGCCGCTGTTCTGGACCACGTCCTGATCTGGCCCTTCGTCGGCTGGCTCGTTCTCTACGCGTGCGCGGTCGCGTACTTCGTGCCGCGGCTCGGCCGCGTGGGCAAGGCGCAGGCCGACGCGCGCTCGGCTATGACCGGTCGCGTGACCGACGCCTACGCGAACATCGCAACCGTGAAGCTGTTCTCGCATGCGCGCCGCGAAGCCGTCTTTGCCCGGTCGGCGATGCAGGAGTTCATGGTCACCGGTTACATGCAGATGCGGCTCGTATCAGCGTTCGAGATCGTGAACCATGCGTTGTCGATGGCACTGACGGCCGGTATGGCCGGGACGGCACTGTGGCTCTGGTCACGCGGGTCCGTCGGCGTCGGCGCGGTGGCCGCGGCCACTGCCATGGCGCTACGCTTGCAGGGCATGTCGCACTGGATCATGTGGGAAATGACGGACCTCTTCGAGAGCGTCGGCACCGTGCAGGACGGCATCAACACGCTGTCCAGGCCCCGGATGGTGGTGGATGCGCCGGATGCGGCGACGTTGGCGGTACCCCGCGGCGCAGTTCGCTTCGAGCAGGTCCGCTTTCGCTATGGCACGGACAAGCCGCCGGTCATCGACGGGCTGGATCTGACCGTGCGGCCCGGTGAACGGATCGGCCTGGTGGGGCGCTCGGGGGCCGGCAAATCCACCCTGGTCAACCTGCTGCTGCGGTTCCATGATCTCGAGGCAGGGCGCATCCTGATCGACGGTCAGGACATCGCGCGGGTGACCCAGGTTTCGTTGCGCGCGCAGATCGGCATGGTGACGCAGGACACGTCGCTGCTGCACCGTTCGCTTGCCGAGAACATCGGCTACGGCCGCCCCGATGCGACCGACGACCAGATCCGCGTTGCCGCCGCGCGCGCCCAAGCGTCGGACTTCATCGACAGCCTCTCGGACCTCCAGGGCCGCCGCGGCCTGGCCGCACACGTCGGCGAGCGTGGGGTGAAACTGTCAGGCGGGCAGCGCCAGCGCGTCGCGATCGCCCGAGTGATGCTCAAGGACGCGCCGATCCTGCTGCTGGACGAAGCCACCAGCGCGCTCGATTCCGAAGTGGAGGCGGCAATCCAGCAGAGCCTGGACGAACTGATGCGGGGCAAGACCGTCATCGCCATAGCGCACCGGCTCTCGACGATCGCCGCGCTGGACAGGCTGATCGTGCTCGACCAGGGCCGGATCGTCGAGGAGGGCGACCACCGCACGCTGCTCGAAAGGGGTGGGCTCTATGCGCGGTTGTGGCGGCGCCAGAGCGGCGGATTCCTCGGCGAGGATTAACCCACGGAGGTCCTTTGAAGTCCTATTTCATGACGATGGCGAGCTACAACGAATGGGCAAACGTGCGCCTGTACGCAATGGCCCGCGGCCTTGCTGATGAGTTGTACCGGCGAAACGTGGGCGCCTTCTTTGGAAGTCTTCATGGCACCCTCAATCATTTGCTGGTGACGGACCGCATATGGATGCACAGGTTCACGGGAACCGGCGACAGCCCGCGAAAGCTTGACGCGATCCTCTTCGAGGAGTTGCAGTCCCTGGAGTTTGCGCGAAGGCAGGAGGATAGGCGCCTCATCGAATACGTGACCGGTTTATCTGATGAGGAGATTCAGGGGGACTTGGAGTACTCGACGACGGGCGGGGTCTTGCAGCGCAACGCGTTAGGCGACCTGCTCGCGCATCTCTTTAACCATCAGACGCACCACCGAGGCCAGGCCCATGTGATGCTCACGGTCCTTGGTGTGGTGAATCCAAGACCGCTGGATCTACTGGTGATGCTGCGCGAAAAGCCGTCTGCATAGGAAAACCCCCTTGATCCGGATCATCGCGTAAATGCGCGCGCCGAGCGGATAGGGGCTGGGCAGCGCCGGGCCGTCCGGGAGTGCCAGCGAGATCACCCGGGCCTCGGGCTACCATTCCCAAGATGTGGTGCGAGAGCGCCTAAAACCATGGTCAGGTGTTGCCACTCATGCATGTTCAAGACTCACAGTCTGCGCAGCCGGGCTTGAGCGAGAAGCGCCGCGAGCTGCTGTTCGCCCTCGTTGTCCTTGTCGTGGGCGTTGCGAATGTCGTCTGGCGATTGGGGACCCCCAGTGACTGGTGGTTCGAAGACGATCCTTTCGTGTACGCCGCGATCGGAGGAGTCGCATCGCCGTGGCTCTTCTTCTACGATGTAGCGGCGAACCGTCTGGTGACGGGCCCGAACGAACTCGCGCCTGTGCTGTTGAGTTCGATGTGGCTCGATCTATGGCTCGCGCCGCGTTCGACGGTTTGGGCCTACGCGCACACCGGGCTCGTATACCTGGCGACGGCACTGGCCTTCTACTTCGCAATGCTGCGACTCTTGCGCGAAAGATTGATCGCGCTCATCACGACAATCGCCTGGATGCTGCTGCCATCGACGACCGTTCTCGTGGAGTTCCTGTCGACGCGACACTACCTGATCGGGATGTTCTGGGCACTGATGGCTGCAATGTCCGTCGATGACGCGCTGAAAGCCAGGCCAGGCCGGCGCGGACTTCCACTGATTCGGGTTGCGGCCTTTACCTGGCTGTCGATCATCTCAAAAGAGTTCTTTCCGCCGGCTGTTCTGACGTTGACCTTTCTCTGGTTCGCGTGGCGGCGGGATTGGCGCGGCGCCTCGATTCCAGTGGTTCTAGGCGCAGTCTATGCGATCTATCGAGTTTCGATGACAGAACCCGCAGTCGTTTACTACGGCAACGCATTGATGTCTGCGGAGCAGGTGCTGAAACTGCTTTTGCGCTTGCCATACATGACCTACGGGGGATGGGCCGGCTATGCGGCCCTGGCTCTGACAACGATTCTGCTCTGGCGTAAAGCACGAGCGGACCGCGAGATCCTGCCCGTCATCGCGATCGGCGGTGCGACGATTGTCGTCTCATTGCTCGTCATCTACCCGGTAGGACATCCGCTCAGCACCTCATGGCGTTCGTTCGGAACCTGGTACCGCACGCCTTGCGTCATCAATACGCTGCTGCTCGTGGCTTTCGCATATGCGGTCGGCACGCTTCGGCAGGAGCGAGCGAGGATTGCGATCATGATGCTGCTGTTGATCGCGGTATTGCACGGCTCGCACCGGACTGCGAAGCAATGGGACCTCATGAAGGCCGAGCAGGTGGCCGAAGCCGAGTTCATGTTTTCGAACCCGGACAAGACGCTCGTGTCTGAGATCCGGGCCGTCTGGTTCCTGCGGGGCGTCGCGGCGCTCTACCCTGAGCGACAGGGCGCCGCCTTCGTGAGCCGCTGGGATCGGCCCCGAAGCGAAATCTACACGGAACTTTTGCGGTCCTCCAGGCCGTTCTGGGTCTACGAGGACGGGAAGGTCCGGGAGGGCTCTGTCGCGACGCGCCGACGGCTGCTGGCGGAGTCGCCCTGACCGCGCGGGTCCATCGATCGGGAGCCGTTGGCTGGATGGTCAAATGGTAGAGAAGGGTTCTATCGAACTACCCCTGGAGATCCGCATAGCCGCTGGGTTTCTCGCCGATCGTCTGGAGGTGTTGCCCCCAAAGTTGCCCCCAAAGCTTGCGGGCGACATCGCGCCGAGGC
>JACCRJ010000478.1 GCA_013813615.1 Lautropia sp.
CGCTTGAACACCGTCTCGACGCACGCCGGGCTTTCCAGGATGTCGATCATGACGGTCTGCGCAGCGTCCTCGTCGCTTAGCCGTGACACGGCAAAGAGGTAGATCCGGCGCGCGAAAAGTTCATGGAGTTCCCGCAGGGCGTGCTCGTCACGCTCGGCCAGTCGGCCGAGCAGGCGGTGCACCTCGTCGTCGGACAATTCCGCGGGGCTTTTCTTCATTCTTTTAGTCGCAGCGCAGCGCGGCCGGGTTCAATCAGCCGACGGGGCGTGACCTGCCGAACGTCGTCGGTGCAGACCGGCAGGAACACCGTGGGACAGCTGCGGCCCCGAGTCTAGCAGGGGCCTGTTCAAGCAGCAGCCGCAACGCACAACCAAAAATACCGGCTGGAGCGACTTGATAAACCGCGTCGGCTTCTCTATCATTAGCACTCGACATCGATGAGTGCTAGCAATTGGTAGTTGGCGTCGAACAGGTTCACCCGGCAGGCGCCCCGCGTCCGGCCTAGGGGTTGTTCCTAGTCGGAACCCCCAGACAAACCCTTTTTTTTCAAACACTTAGGAGATAGCGCATGAAACTGCGGCCTTTGCACGATCGTGTGATCATCAAGCGCCTCGATAACGAGCGCAAGACGGCATCCGGCATTGTCATCCCGGATAGCGCCGCTGAAAAGCCGGATCAAGGCGAAGTCCTGGCCATCGGAGACGGCAAGGTAGGCGATGACGGCAAGGTCCGTCCGCTGGCCGTCAAGGTCGGCGACAAGGTCCTCTTCGGCAAGTACTCGGGTCAGACCGTCAAGGTCGACGGCGACGAGCTACTGGTAATGCGCGAAGAAGACATCATGGCCGTCGTTCAGTCGTAACCGAACTCAATCCTCAAGGAGTCATCTCTAATGGCAGCCAAACAAGTCAATTTCGGCGACGACGCTCGCACGAAGCTGGTCGAAGGCATCAACATCCTGGCCAACGCGGTCAGGATCACGCTGGGCCCCAAGGGCCGCAACGTCGTGCTGGAGCGCAGCTTCGGTGCCCCGACAGTCACCAAGGACGGCGTTTCCGTCGCCAAGGAAATCGAGCTGAAGGACAGGTTCCAGAACATGGGCGCGCAGATGGTCAAGGAAGTCGCTTCCAAGACCAGCGACAACGCCGGTGACGGTACCACCACCGAAACCGTGCTCGCCCAGGCGATCGTGCGCGAAGGCATGAAATACGTCGCCGCCGGCATGAACCCGATGGACCTCAAGCGCGGCATCGACAAGGCGGTCACCGCCCTTACCGAGCAACTCGCCAAGAACAGCAAGCCTTGCACCACCAGCAAGGAGATCGCCCAGGTCGGCGCCATCTCCGCCAACGCGGATGCCGAGATCGGCAAGATCATTTCGGACGCGATGGAAAAAGTCGGCAAGGAAGGCGTGATCACCGTCGAAGACGGCAAGTCGCTGAACAACGAGCTGGATGTCGTCGAAGGCATGCAGTTCGACCGCGGCTACCTCTCGCCCTACTTCATCAACAATCCGGAAAAGCAGGTTTCCGTGCTGGACGACCCGTTCGTCCTGCTGCACGACAAGAAGATCAGCAATATCCGCGATCTGCTGCCCGTGCTGGAACAGGTTGCCAAGGCGGGCCGTCCGCTGCTGATCGTCGCCGAGGAAGTCGAAGGCGAAGCCCTGGCGACGCTGGTGGTGAACAACATCCGCGGCATCCTCAAGACCTGCGCAGTCAAGGCGCCGGGCTTCGGTGACCGCCGCAAGGCGATGCTCGAAGACATGGCCATCCTGACCGGCGGCGTGGTGATTGCCGAGGAAACCGGCATGACCCTGGAGAAAGCCACCCTGCAGGAACTCGGCAGCGCCAAGCGCATCGAGATCGGCAAGGAGAACACCATCATCATCGACGGTGCGGGCGAATCCAAGACCATCGAAGGCCGCGTCAAGGCGATCCGTGCGCAGATCGAAGAAGCAACCAGCGACTACGACCGCGAGAAGCTGCAGGAGCGTGTCGCCAAGCTGGCTGGCGGAGTGGCGTTGATCAAGGTCGGCGCTGCAACCGAAGTCGAAATGAAAGAGAAGAAGGCGCGGGTCGAAGACGCGTTGCATGCGACTCGCGCTGCGGTTGAAGAAGGTATCGTGGCCGGCGGCGGTGTCGCCCTGCTGCGCGCCCGCAATGCGGTGACGGTCAAGGGTGACAACCCGGATCAGGAAGCCGGCATCAAGATCGTGATGCGCGCGGTTGAAGAGCCCCTGCGTCAGATCGTCAACAACGCCGGTGAAGAGGCGAGCGTCGTGGTCGCCAAGGTGCTCGCAGGCAAGGGCAACTT
>JACCRJ010000489.1 GCA_013813615.1 Lautropia sp.
GTCAACGCCATGGCGTCGTATTCGCCCAGGCCCAGCTCGGAGGTGAAGCGCTGCCGCATGCTGGCCGGCAATTCCGGCATTGCTGCCCGCACCGCCTCTATCCGTTCCTCCTCGATGACCAGCGCCGGCAGGTCCGGATCGGGGAAGTACCGGTAGTCGTGCGCATCTTCCTTGCTGCGCATCGAGCGGGTTTCATCCGCATCCGGGTCGTACAGCCGTGTCTCCTGAACCACCCGTCCACCGTCCTCGATGAGGTCGATCTGGCGGCGCACTTCGAAGTTGATCGCCCGCTCCAGGAACCGGAACGAGTTCAGGTTCTTGATCTCGCAGCGCGTGCCGAACTCGGGCTGGCCCAGCGGCCGCACCGAGACGTTGGCATCCACCCGGAAGGATCCTTCCTGCATGTTGCCGTCGCAGATGCCGAGCCAGGTGACCAGCCCGTGCAGCGTCCGGGCATAGGCGACCGCTTCCGCCGCAGAGCGCATATCCGGCTCGCTGACGATCTCGAGCAGCGGCGTGCCCGCCCGGTTCAGGTCGATGCCGGACTGCCTGGCGAAATCTTCGTGCAGCGACTTGCCCGCGTCCTCTTCCAGGTGGGCACGGGTGAGCCGGATGGTCTTGATCACGGGCTGCTCGCCGCTGCGCGCCGGCGGCACGATGATGTCCAGCTGCCCGCCGGCAACCACCGGCGTCTCGTACTGGCTGATCTGGTAGCCCTTGGGCAGGTCGGGATAGAAATAGTTCTTGCGGGCAAAGACGGACGTCGGCGCAATGGCCGCGCCGACTGCCAGGCCGAGGCGGATCGCATGGTCCACCACCGCCCGGTTGAGCACCGGCAGCACGCCCGGCAGCGCAAGGTCCACCGCACTGGCCTGGGTGTTGGGCTCGGCGCCGAAGGCGGTCGATGCGCCCGAAAAGATCTTCGACCGCGTTGCCAACTGGGTATGCGTTTCCAGTCCGATGACCACTTCCCATTGCATGGCTCTTTCTCTCTGCGCTCCGCCGGCCTCAGCGATTCAGGTTGGCGCAGCCGCCGCTGCGCGGGTCGAACATCACCGGCCATGCCTGCTCGTGGACGCCGCTGGTGCAACGGCGCTCGCAGCCGGCGTGCGCCATCGTCACCCGCCGGGAATCCTGGTACACCAGCAGCTTGCAGCCGCTGCTGTCCCGCGCCTGCAACTCGATGTGCGGCCGCGACCGGGTCTGCTCGAATTCATGCAGGCCGAAACTGCAGGTTCCCTTGCGGCCCACCCAGATCCGCCAGTCCAGCTCCCGCACTGCGCCTCGATTCACGAGCAGGTGAGCCTGCTCCCGGAAACCGTCTTCGTCCGACTGCGTGCAGTCTCCCTGCAGGCTGATGGGTCCGCTGTCGGAAATGGTGGGTGCCGGGGTGCCGGCGCACGCGGCGAGCAGTACCAGGACCGCGAGGGACGCCAGCGGCGCGGCAGATCTCGGCTCGGCTGTTCCTGCTCCGCCGGTCACGGCGGCTCCCTCTCTGCCGGTCATGGCTGATCCTGCTCTGCCGGTCACGACCGATCCCGCCCTGCCGGCGGGCGTTCGAGATGCCAGCCCGTCGCACGCTGCAGGGCGCTCGCGGTGGCGAGCAGCCTTGCTTCCTGCAGGTACGGCGCGATCAGCTGCAGGCCCACCGGCAGCCGTCCGGCGCCGAAGCCGCAAGGCACCGACATCGCCGGCAATCCCGCGAGCGATGCCGGCAGCGTGAAGATGTCCGCGAGGTAGTTCCTGACCGGGTCGTCGGTCTGCTCGCCGATGCGCCAGGCGGTCGTGGGAGCCACCGGCCCTGCAATCACATCCACCTCGCTGAAGACGGCGGTGAAGTCGTCCGCGATAAGGCGGCGCAATTGCTGCGCCTTCACGTAGTAGGCGTCGTAGTAGCCATGGGAAAGCACATAGGCGCCGACGATGATGCGCCGCTTCACTTCGGCGCCGAAGCCTTCGGCACGCGTGCGCATGTACATCTCGCGCAGATTAGCGTAGTCCTTCGCGCGATGGCCGTAGCGCACGCCGTCGAAGCGCGACAGGTTGCTGGAAGCTTCCGCCGGCGCAATGACGTAGTAGGCCGGTATGGAGAGCTCCGTTCTCGGCAGCGACACGCCGACCGCTACCGCGCCGAGGGCGCAAAGCGCGGCCACTCCCTGCTCGACCGCCTGGCGAACGTCCACTGCCAGCCCTTCGCCGAAGAACTCCTTCGGCAGGCCGATGCGCAGGCCGGCGAGCGGTGCCGATTCGGTGGCACCTTCGGTGACGGGCCTGCCGCAGGCCACCGTGAAGTCTTCGTGCGGCAGTTGCAAGCTGGTCGAATCGCGTGGATCGAAGCCGGCCATCACCTGCAGCAGCAGCGCGCAATCCTCGGCGCTTCGGGCAATGACGCCGGCCTGATCGAGGCTGCTGGCGAAAGCGATCATGCCGTAACGCGAGACCCGCCCGTAGGTCGGCTTGATGCCGGTGACGCCGCACATGGCGGCCGGCTGCCGGACCGAGCCGCCGGTATCGGTGCCGGTAGCGAAGGGGGCAAGGCCGGCCGCCACCGCCGCGGCGGAACCGCCCGACGAGCCGCCGGCTATGCGCTGCCGGTCCCAGGGATTGAGGACCGGACCGTAGACCGGGTTCTCGTTGGCCGAGCCCATGGCGAACTCGTCGCAATTGAGCTTGCCGAGGCACACCGCCCCGGCGCTGGCGATCCGTTCGACCACGGCCGCGTCGAAAGGACTGCGGTAATGGGCCAGCATCTGCGAGCCGGCGGTGGATCGCCAGCCGCGGGTGACGAAAATGTCCTTGTGCGCTACCGGAATGCCCAGCAGCGGCGAGGCTGAGGAAGCTGAGGAGGTCGACGAAGTCGGGGAAACCGCCAGCGCCGCATCCGCCTCGCGCGCTTGCAGGCGGGTCAGCTCCGGCTGGACATCCAGGTAAGCGTTGAGCGTGCTGCGTTCCCCGGCAGCGAGATACGCGTCGGCGATCTCGAGCGCCGAGAGTTCCCGGGCCTTCAGGGCGCGCTGCAGATCCGCGATCGCCAGGGAAGTGGGATCGCTCATCGCGCTGCCCTCGTTCCCCGGCACTCCCCTGCCCTCATTCCACCACCCTCGGCACGAGGTACAGGCCGCTCTGCACGGCAGGAGCGTTCTCCTGGTTCGCCTCGCGCTGGTCCGCCTCCGTCACTTCGTCTTCGCGCTGTCGCAGCGGTGCAACCTGCGGATGCGTCATCGGCACCACGCCGGTGGTGTCGACGGCGCGCAACCGCTCGATGATGTCGAAGACCTGGTTCAGCTTGGCCAGCAGCTCCGCCTGCTCCGATTCATCGAAGCTGATGCGGGCGAGTTCACCGAGCCGGTGGATGTCTTGTGGCGTAAGGGACATGCTGATCCGGCGGTGTTGCATGGTTGTCGCAACAGGGGACCGATCACCCCGCTGCTTGCGACCGTTCAGCGGTCTCCCGGGGTTGAAGCACCAGGGAATCCAAGGAGTATACGGTATGATCTTTCGACACATTGGCCACCTAAAAGCGACGGGCTCCCCATGATGGGATTCATCAAAAAATACTTCTCCAACGACCTCGCAATCGACCTCGGCACAGCCAACACGCTGATCTATGTCCGCGGCAAGGGTGTGGTACTGAACGAACCGTCGGTGGTCGCCATCCGGACCGAAGGCGGCCCGAACGGCAAGCGCACTATCGCCGCGGTTGGTCAGGAGGCCAAGATGATGCTGGGCAAGGTCCCGGGCAACATCCAGGCGATCCGGCCGATGAAGGACGGGGTCATCGCAGACTTCACCGTCACCGAGCAGATGCTCAAGCAATTCATCCGGATGGTGCATCCGGGATCGGTGTTCTCACCGAACCCGCGGATCATCATCTGCGTCCCCTGCGGCTCCACCCAGGTCGAGCGTCGCGCGATCCGCGAATCGGCCCTCGGCGCGGGTGCCTCGAACGTCTTTCTGATCGAAGAACCCATGGCTGCGGCCATCGGTGCCGGCCTGCCGGTCTCCGAGGCGACCGGCTCGATGGTGGTCGACGTCGGCGGCGGCACCACCGAAGTCGGTGTGATCTCACTGGGTGGCATGGTCCATGCCAGCTCGATCAGGGTCGGAGGCGACAAGTTCGACGACGCGATCATCAATTACATCCGTCGCAACTACGGCATGCTGATCGGCGAGACCACTGCCGAGAACATCAAGAAGGATATCGGTTCCGCCTTTCCGGGCTCCGAAGTCAGGGAGATCGAGGTCAAGGGGCGCAACCTGTCCGAAGGCATTCCGCGCGCCTTCAGGATCTCGTCAAACGAAATCCTGGAGTCCCTCACGGACCCGCTGAACCAGATCGTCTCGGCGGTGAAGATCGCCCTCGAGCAGACACCTCCGGAGATCGGGGCAGACATCACCGAGCGCGGCATCATGCTGACCGGTGGCGGCGCGCTGCTGCGCGACCTGGACCGGCTGCTGATCGAAGAGACCGGCCTGCCGGTGCTGGTGGCCGACGATCCCCTCACCTGTGTGGTTCGGGGCTGCGGTCTCGCACTCGAGCGCATGGACAAGCTCGGCAGCATTTTCGCAAGCGAGTAATACTCGGAGCGGTGAAGTACTGCAGCTGACCTCCGGCACCGGCAGCGGCGGGACCGAACCGGTCCGGTGGTAGCAATGGACAGAAGCCCGCCTCCCTTTTTCAAGCACGGCCCATCGGCCAACGCCCGCCTGCTGCTCTTCGGACTGCTGGCGCTGGGGCTGCTGATCGCCGACGCTCGCTTCGATGCGCTGGGCGGCCTGCGCCAAGGCATCGGCAACGTGCTCTTTCCGGTGCAGCGGCTCCTGCTGGTGCCCCGGGATACGCTGGAACTCACCACCAGCTATTTCACCGAGGTCACCAGCCTTCGCCAGGATAACGCCGAGCTCAAGCGGATCGAGGCGCTGAACGCCAAGGCACTGCTGCAGATCGAGCAACTCGCCAACGAGAACAAGCGGCTGCGCGACCTCGCCGGCGCCCGCGAAAGGGCGTCGGTGCAATCGGTGCTCGCCGAAGTACTCTACGAGACGCGCGATCCCTTTACCCGCAAGCTGGTGCTCGACAAGGGCGCCCAGCAACAGGTGGCCCTGGGCCAGCCGGTCATCGACGCCAAGGGCCTGGTGGGCCAGGTGACCCGGGTGTTCCAGTTCAGCAGCGAGATGACGCTGGTGACGGACCGGAACATGACGGTGCCGGTCGTCCTGCAGCGCACCGGGATGCGATCGGTCGCTTTCGGCGGCGCCGCCCCCGGTCGGATGGAGCTGCGCTACCTGGCGTCGAGCGCGGACCTGAAGGAAGGCGACCTGCTGACCACCTCGGGACTCGACGCCCTCTATCCGCCGGGATTGCCGGTCGGTCGGGTGGAACGGATCGAGCGTGGCGGCGACGACGATTTTGTCAAGGTGCTGATCGCACCCACCGCGGAAATCCAGAACAATCACCTGCTGGTAGTCCTGCAGGTGGACACGAGCGCCATACCACCTGCACCTCCGGCGGAAACGATCGACCCGGCGCGCAAGCGCAACCGGCGCAGTCTATGAAGGGTGCAGGAACGTGACCTCGCGCAACGAATATCTCCTGCTGCCGGTCAGCCGCGCCTACATCGCGCTCACGATCCTGCTGGCGGCGGTCCTCAACATCATGCCGTGGGGTCGTGACGTCGGCATACCGGATTTCCTCGCGCTGGTCCTCGTCTTCTGGAACGTCCACCAGCCGCGCAAGGTCGGTATCGGCATCGGCTTCCTGCTGGGCCTGCTGATGGACGTGCACAGCTCGTCCGCCCTCGGCGAACGCGCCCTGCTCTACAGCCTCCTGTGCTACGGCGCCTGGTTCATGCACCGGCGCGTCCCCTGGTTCCGGATCGGCGGCCAGATGCTGCACATGCTGCCGCTCTTCATGATCGCGCAGTTCATCGTGGTGCTGGTGCGGGTAGCGACCGGCGCGCCGATGCCGGGCAGCGGCCTGTTCCTGCAGTGGGTCAGCACCGTGCTGCTGTGGCCCATCGCTGACCTGGTGCTGCTCGCGCCGCAGCGGCGCGCCGCCGAGCGCGACGACAACCGGCCGCTTTGAAGCCGATGAACAGGGCGATGAAGGCCGGCAGGGCGACGGAGGTCCGCGACCCCGAGCTTGTCCTGCGCCGGCTGCGGATCCGCCTGGGCGTCGCGATGGCACTGGCCGTGGTCTGCTTCGGCCTGCTCACAGCTCGCTTCTACTACCTCCAGGTGATGCGCTTCAACGACTTCCACGCCCAGGCGGAGGACAACCGCATCACGCTGATCCCGGTGCCGCCTCAGCGGGGACAGATCACCGACCGCAACGGCATCGTGCTCGCGGAGAACATCTTTTCGTACGCGCTGGAACTGGCTCCAGGCCGGATCGCCGACATCAACGGGCTGATCGAGGAGCTCTCGCAGGTCCTCGACATCTCCCAGGTCGACCGCCGGCGCTTCCGGCGCCTGATGTCCGAAATGAAGTTCACCAACACGGTGCCGCTGAAGAGCCGACTGACCGACGAAGAAGTGGCCAAGATCGCCGCCATGCGTTTTCGCTTTCCGGGCGTCGAGGTCAAGGCGCGCCCCTATCGCAACTATCCTCTCGGCTCGACCGCCGCCCATGTCATCGGCCACATCGGCCGCATCTCCATCGACGACAACGAGCGCATCGCGGAAGCGGGCAAGGCCTCGGGCTACGCCGGCACCACCCACATGGGCAAGCTCGGCGTCGAACTCAGCTACGAAGACGATCTCCACGGAGAAGCCGGCATCGAGGAGGTCGAGGTGACCGCCGGCGGACGGGCGATCCGCTCGCTCTCGCGCAAGCCCGCCAAGTCCGGCAAGAACCTGGTCATGTCGCTCGACATCCGGCTGCAGAAGCTGGTGGAGACCTGGTACGGCGCGCGGCGGGGTGCGCTGGTCGCGATCGAGCCGGAGAGCGGCGACGTGCTGGCCTTCGTGTCGATGCCCACCTTCGATCCGAACCTCTTCGTGGACGGGATCGACGTGCAGAGCTGGCAGGACCTCAACACCAATCCCGACCGGCCGCTGCTCAACCGGCCCCTGCGCGGCACCTACCCGCCCGGCTCGACCTACAAGCCCTTCATGGCGCTGGCGGTGTCGAAGTCCGGCATACGCAGGCCGAA
Source organism: Lautropia sp. (assembly GCA_013813615.1). Taxonomy (GTDB): domain Bacteria; phylum Pseudomonadota; class Gammaproteobacteria; order Burkholderiales; family Burkholderiaceae_E; genus Lautropia. The sequence continues at coordinate 7,155 of JACCRJ010000489.1, forward strand.
GGAGACCATCTCCGACCCCGGCTACTTCGCCCTCGGCACGCACCGCTTTCGCGACTCCAAGCCCACCGGCCACGGCCAGGTGGACCTGTACAAGTCGATCGTGGTGTCGTCGGACACCTACTACTACGGCGCGGCCTATGAAATGGGCGTGGACTACATCCATTCCTTCATGAAGCCATGGGGCTTCGGACAGCTGACCGGCATCGACCTGCGCGACGAAGCACCCGGGCTGCTGCCGTCGACCGAATGGAAGAAGCGCCGCTACAAGCAGCCTTGGTATCCCGGCGAGACACCCTCCATCGGCATCGGCCAGGGCTACAACAGCTTCACCATCCTGCAGCT
>JACCRJ010000491.1 GCA_013813615.1 Lautropia sp.
GCTCGCATCCCAGCGGTGGCCGAAAAGGTCGATGACGATGCAGCCGATGACGATGCAGACGATGAGGATGCAGCCGATGAGGATGCAGCAGGCGGTGCTGGATCCTCGACCGTCTCGATCCGGTAGGCTGCCTCCGGCCGATGATCCGCAGCCAGCAGCACGCGCTGGACCTGCTCACGACCCAGCCGCGCCTGCAGGCGCTCCACCAGTCTGCCGAGGCTTTCCTCGGTGGACGCGGCTACCGGAAAAAGCTGCCGATCGCCAGCCTCTGCCGGCACAACCTCCTGGCAGATCAGATGAAGCGTGTGAACGGCGCTGGGCAGCCGGATGGTGGCCAGTCTTTCCCGCAGTACCGCCAGCATCCTGTCGACGTCCCGGGTGGGGCTTGCGAATCGCGCTTCGATCAGGGTGATGGGGCCGCCGGATCCCGGCAAGGCCGTCCTGCCGGTGCGGTCATGCCGGGCTTCCAAGACAAAATGGCGAACCGCGGCATGACGGGCCGCCAGCCAGCCGGCGAGTTCGCACAACTGGCGGCGGGCGGCGAACAGCAGGGCTTCTGCATGCTCCACATCCGCCAGCAGTTCCAGCGTGGAAGCGAACTGCAGGGGTGCCTGAAACCAGTGGCGCAGTTCCGGTTGGCGGCCCAGCGCCAGGTCCATTTCCAGCAGCAACGCCTTGCCGAAGCGCCGGGCGAGCCCGCTGCGCGGCAACTGGGACAGATCCCGGAACACCCGCACCCCGATCGCTTCTATCGTCTCCCGGCGCTCGTCCAGCGATGCCAGCAGGCCTACCGGCAGGTGCGCCAGGCGGATGCTCAGTTGCGTCTCGCTCCGCGCAACCAGGCCATCCTGCCAGCGGGCGAACAACCAGGCAGCGGTTGCAGTAGGTGCGCAGCCGATGGCGACCTGGTAGCCCAGGGCATGAAGCTCCAGCCGCAGGCGTCGCTGCAGCGCCTCGAGGCCACCGAACAGGCGCAGGCTTGGTTCGATGTCGAGCAGCAGGCCAGCCTGCGCATGAGCCGCATCCGGCATCTGCAGGCTCAGCCGAGGGGTGTATTGCAGCGCCCAGCAGCCGAGTTGCTGCAAGGCCTCCTGTTCACGGGCGCCATCACGCTCCCGGACGATCAGCGTGGGAGCCAGCGCCAGCGCGGTGGCGCGTTTCTGGGCCGGATGCACCCCCAGTGCCTGGGCAGCTGCATTGGCCTGCTCGACACAGGACTGATTGCAGATGGCAAAGGCCGGCGGGCCTGCGGTCGCCTCAGGCGGTTGCCGGTCGGCGCCTGCGCCTGTCAGCGTCCTTTCAAAGACCTCCAGGGGCAGGTGCGGCAGATACAACCCGAGCCACAGCATGGATCGCGTCGCATCGATTACGAAAGCATGGAAGTGGATTCCATGTGGGCATGAATGCCCTGCATGGGCTGGCGTTGCTCACGCCCTGCCGGCGCCGGCTGGCCCATGCGCAGGCGCAAGGCGAGGGGGGGCTGTGGCAACTGGATCAGGATGGGATCCGCCAGCAGGGGCCCCCGCCGCTTCAGCAACTGCACGGCGAGCCGTTGCTCCGGCCGCGGCAGCAGCAGCAGGCGCAGCGGTGCCGGTGACGAATCAAACTGGGCGGCCAGTTCCCGGAACAGGAAAACCGGCCCGCGCGAGGACTGAGCGGCCAGTTGCATGCGGCGCAGATGCTCCGGCCGCGTCCGATCCTGGGGCAGCCACGCCAGCAGTGCACCGAAGCTGGTGCTCTTCAGCGTCTGCTCAACCGCCCACAAACGGTCTGCCGCATTCGGTGCCTGGATGATGATCAGGTAGTTCAAGTCGATGCCGAAGCCGGCCAGTGCGGGAGCATAGGGAATCAGCGGCGGCGCCAGCATGATCACTACCTTGCGTTCCAGCGTCAGCTGCCTGAGCATGGGGATCAGCAGGCGCAGTTCTCCCACGCCCGGATTGCGCGCGATCAGTTCCGTCACCATGCCCAGGGGCCAGCCCCCGCCCGGCAACTGGTTGTCCAGTTCCGGAAAGCGGCTGGGATGCGCCGCCACGGTGGCATGGCCGAGTTGATCGGCCCGCCACAGCTGCTGGTGAATCCGCTTTGGAAATGAAACAGCCGACGCAGGGGGCATGGCCGACGAGGCTGGCGAGGCGGACGACAAAGCGGGCGATCCGGCTCGCGACACGGCTGCAGACGCGATGGGAAGCGCGGCTCGGGACAGGTTGGGGGAAGGTGCTGCTGACATCCTGGTGGCTCCGGTCTTTGCCCTAAAGAGCAGAAGCCGTTTTGCGGATGAGGCCGACGCCGATGCCTTCCAGGGCAAATTCCTCACTGCGTGCGTCTACGACGATCGGCTGGAAATCCGGGTTCTCCGGCAGCAGTTCGATCATGCCGCCGTTGGTGGCGTGACGACGAAAACGCTTGACGGTGACGTCGTTGCCGATGCGGGCCACGACGATCTGGCCATTGCGGGCTTCCGAGGTCTGCTTGACGGCCAGCAGGTCGCCGTCCAGGATGCCGGCGTCCCGCATGCTCAGGCCGCGCACCTTCAGCAGGTAATCCGGCTTGATACTGAAGAGGTCCGGGTCGATGGCGTAGCTGGCTTCCACATGCTGCTCCGCCAGAATAGGGCTTCCTGCGGAGACCCGGCCGATCAGGGGCAGGGTCAGCGCTGCATGGAGGGCATCGACTGCGGTGTCCAGCAGGGTACGGCCCCCGGGGCGGTGGCGGCGATCAGCCCCGGCCCGACTGGTACTGCCCGCCGCTGGCGCGGCGGCTGCCGGTAGCACCAGTCGGATGCCTCGGGACGCGCCGGAGGTCAGTTCTATCACCCCTTTGCGCGCCAGAGCCTTGAGATGTTCTTCTGCCGCATTGGCGGAACGGAAACCCAGTTCCGCAGCGATCTCGGCGCGGGTGGGGGGAAACCCCGTGGTGGCCAGGTGCCGCTTGATCAGGCCGAGGATTTCCAGTTGACGGGGGGTGAGTTCACGCATTCAGCAGGCTCCGGGACGTTGATCTCCGAGGGGGAGCCCGGCGATCGATGACTGTGATTTTATACAGTATCCGCGGGGCATCAAGTATTTTTTCCCGTCCGGGCCCTGTCAACTCAAAAAGCGGTACACTAAATCGTCGACTGCCGGCTCCCGCCGGCGTTGGTGGCCCTTCGCTCGAACCTGTTGTCGTCGTGGTTTCCGTTAATGGCGTTGACAAAAGCATCGATTTAATCTGCCCGATCACACCTGATCTGCTGCGCCAAATCGAACCGAGCCAAGTACGGTAACGCCGTCGACAATCGCTTGCCCCACCGCGTCCCAGTCCACTCCCATGGTCAAGTATTCGAGGACGTTTGACGTCTGCTCCGACAGACCCAAACGCCCCGAACGGGTTGCATTTCCGGGATCACCCAAGCAGGCTGCAGACGCAGCCTGCCCGTTGCCCTGCGATGCAATGTCTTTCCTCTTCTCCGAGACTTTCGCATGTCGACCAAGATCTATGTAGGCAACCTGCCTTGGCGCGCTACCGACGCGCAACTGACCCAGCTGTTTTCCGCACATGGCGAAGTGAGCGAGGCTCGCGTGGTGACAGACCGGGAAACCGGCCGCTCTCGCGGCTTCGCTTTCGTGAGCATGACTTCTCCGGAAGCTGCCCGCGCGGCCATTGCCGCCTTGAACGGCCATACATTGGAAGGCCGCGCCCTCGTCGTGAATGAAGCGAACGAGCAGGCTCGTCCTGGTGGTGGCGGTGGTGGCGGTGGCGCACGCCGTCCTGGCGGTGGGGGTGGCGGCTACGGCGGCGG
>JACCRJ010000510.1 GCA_013813615.1 Lautropia sp.
TGTCCGACCAGCGCGAAACCCAGCGCGGCGAGGCGCAGCGGAATCCAGTCGAGCAGCTGGTAGGCGGTGCCGGCGAACGGAAACGAATGGCAGGCGGCGAATCGGGCAAAGAGATACAGAACCGGGCCGGTTGCGCCCGGCAGCACGGCGTACCAGAAGAGCGGCGCGAAGACGTCGCGAAAGGCTGCCAGGACGACCTGCGCAGTGGCCAGCCCCGCCAGCGGCATGGCGCTGTCGGCGGCGACGCCCGGCGTAGCGCCAATGCCGGTGCCGGTGCCGATGCCGATGCCGGTACCGGTACCGGTAGCATCCTGCAGTCCAGCGGTGTCGTCCAGCACCATTTCGGCTCGGGCGGCACCGGCGGGTCCGGCCCCACCCGAGGCCGCGATCCAGCGCGCCAGGACCAGCCGCGCCGAGCGCGCTTCTCCGGCGCCGATGAGCAGTTGCAACTCCGAAAACCGGCGGTGAAACGCGCCGAGACCGACGGTCAGGTAAAGGAGCGCCACATGAAGGAGGAACACGAAGAAGCCGCCGAGGGCATCCAGCACCGCCTCGGCCAGCACCACCAGGACGACCGGCAGGCCCACGACCGCCAGCCACCCCGGCAGCGAGAGGTGCCGGGATTCGGCAGGCAGGACCGATGCTGGAACAGCCGGTGCGGAATGCACCGAACCGGGCGGATCGCTGCCGCCGGCGACAGCATCGATGAGGCGCAGCGCATGGCGCTCGAGGGGATGCGGCACGTAGGCCACCTGGGATCGCGCCGCCGCGGACCCTGCCGCAGCTGCCGCCTGCGCAGCCGGCCGAGTCGACGTCTGCGCGGTGGCCGCAGCATCGACCAGCGGATCGTAGGGAGTTTCAACGAACGGGTCGGCGGCGAAGTCATCGAGCGCGGCCGCGGACCCTTCCTCGTCCGGCAGCCACTCCTGAGGACGGCTGCGCAACGGCCAGATCGCGTCGATGACGACGCTGAGAATCAATGCAAGCAAGCCCATGGGTACCGGTTCCGCAGCAACCGCCCTATTTTGCAGCCAAAAACCGATAGAAATTCCGCAGCATCGCCGCGGTGGCTCCCCAGATGAAGTATTCCTGCTCCCGCGTCGGGTCCGGCCGCCACGGCATGGTGTAGAAGCTGCGCTGATGCTCGGCGTCGTCTTGCCGCCAGCTGAAGAGCCGGCGCTGGTGATTGCCCGGGTCCATCAGGAAACTCAGGGGGACCTCGAAAACCTCAGCGACTTCGGCTGGCTCCAGCCGCAGTCCTGCCAGTTCCAGCGCCGGGTCGAGCAGTGCCACCACCGGTGTGACGAGATAACCGGTGCCGGTCCGGTACTGCGGCATTTCGCCCAGGACTTCGATGGCAGAAGGGTCGATGCCGATCTCTTCCCGGGTTTCACGAAGCGCGGTTTCGACCGCGCCGGCGTCGGTCCCGTCGACCCGGCCACCGGGAAACGCCACCTGACCGCTATGCTTGAGCAGGGCTTCGCTCCTCAAGGTCAGCAGCATCGTGACGCCGGCAGGCCGGTCGAGCAGTGCGACCAGCACCGCAGCCGGCCTCGGAGGGAGGTCTTCGCTCCGGTACGCGTCCTCCACGAACTCCGGCCGCCAGGGCTTCGGGTTCAGGAACCGCCCGCGCACGGCGTCTACGGTGAGGAGGTGCGACGGCAGCGCCGGCGCCCGCTCCAGGTCCGACGGGTCCAGCGGCACGCGCCGCGGATCCAGGATCGGCGGACGCTTCATCAGCTGCCGAGCAAGCTGCCGACCGGAACTCTCGCCGGCCGCGACACGGCCGTGCTTACTGCGCGCCGGTGTCGGCTGAGGTTTCGCTGGCGGTATTCGCTGAAGCGTCTGCACCACCGCCCTTGGAGACCAGGCCGGAGCGAGCCTGCAGCTTCTCCTTGATCCGTGCCTTCTTGCCGGACAGGTTGCGCAGGTAGTAGAGCTTGGCGCGGCGCACGTCGCCGCGGCGCTTGACCTCGATCGACGCGATCAGCGGAGAATAGAGCTGGAAGGTTCGCTCGACGCCTTCACCGGAAGAGATCTTCCGGACGGTGAACGCGCTGTTGAGCCCGCGGTTGCGCCGCGCGATCACGACGCCCTCGTACAGCTGCACCCGCTTGCGGGTGCCTTCGACGACATTCACCGCGACCGACACGGTGTCGCCCGGGGCGAAAACCGGCACCGTCTTGCCCAGGCGGGCAATCTCTTCCTGCTCGAGTTGTGCTATGAGGTTCATGAAAGCTCCTGTGCATCATGGACGGGAATTGCTGTTGGTAGCGCCGCAGCGCCTGTTCTTCGATCCCGTCAGAGGATGCGGTTGTCAGATATCTGCCCGCTAAACAGGCAAGCCCACTAGTATAGCCCGTCTTCGAGGTCGCGAAAATCCTCGGCCGTGAGCCGCCCCTCCTGACGTGCCTTCTCCAGCAGGTCCGGCCGCTTGCGCAGCGTCGCCAGTACCGACTGACGACGCCGCCAGCGGTCGATATCCCGATGGTTTCCCGACAGCAGCACCGACGGCACGGGAACGCCGTCGACCGACTCCGGGCGGGTGTAATGCGGACAGTCCAGTAACCCGTCGACGAACGAATCCTGCGTCGCCGACTCGGCGTCGTGCAGCACACCCGGCAGCAGCCGCACCACCGCATCGATCAGCAGCAAGGCGGGAAGCTCGCCGCCGGAGACGACGAAGTCACCGATCGAGATCTCCTCGTCCACCTCGGCGTCCAGGAACCGCTGGTCGATAGCCTCGTATCTCCCGCACAGGAGGATCAGCCCCGGCCCTTCGCTCAGGGCCTGCGCCTTCTGCTGGCTGAGCGGCGTACCCTGCGGCGACAGGCACGCGACGCGCAGGTCAGGGCGACCTTCCTGCGCGCGCGTGCGGCGGATGCCCTCCAGACAGCGCCCGAGCGGCTCCGCCATCATCACCATCCCGGGGCCGCCGCCATAGGGCCGGTCATCGACGCGCCGATAGTTGTCCGTCGTCACGTCGCGTGGATTCCAGCAACGGACCCGGTAGCGCTGCTCGTTCAGGGCACGGCCGGTTACGCCGAACGGCAGGACGCCGGCAATGAGTTCCGGAAACACGCTGATGACTTCGAAGTCCATTGCGCTGTGCCGTCGGCCGCTATCGTCGCTATCGTCGCTTTCGTCTTTCGTCACTCGTTGGCGGTCGACCGGTCAGACCCAGTCAGCCGCCCAGTCGGCAATGATGCGCTTCTCGGTCGGCGCGACCTCCAGGATGAACGCGGACACGAAGGGGATGAGGATGCCGCTGTCCAGCCGCAGCACCGACTGCGCGCCATGATCGTCCACCGCTTCCACGGTGCCGAGCGTCGATCCGGACGGGGTGACGACGGCGCAGCCGATCAGGTCGGCCCAGTAGTACTCGTCCGGCTCGGCTGCCGGAAAATCAACGCGCTCCACCAGCACTTCGCTGCCTTTCAGCGCCAGAGCCTGCTCGCGGGTGATGGCCGGCGTAATGGTGGCGATGACGAAGCCGGCATGCTGCTTGGTCGCCTGGACGCCGACCACGGCCGGGAGCTGAAAAGGAATCTGCCGGCCGGGCTTCGTGCTCGGCTGCGCGGGGCTTGCGCTACCGGACGCAGGCGCCTGCAGCAGCCACCTGCGAACGTGGTTCAGCACCGTGGATTCGACGTCGGTGTAGGGCTCCACCTTCAGCGCGCCCTGCACACCGAAGGCGCCGCGGATCACACCGACGGCAATCCAACTGCCTTCGCTATTGGGCAACCGTGGCAACGTCGGCCTTGGCGGCGAAATCCCGCACCAGCCGGGCCACCGTCGGGGACACCTGCGCGCCCTGGGATTTCCAGTGCTCGACCCGGCTGAGGTCGACCCGCAGCGCCTGCTTTTCCTTCTCGGACGCCTTCGGGTTGTAGAAGCCGAGCCTCTCGATGAAACTGCCGTCGCGACGGTTACGCTTGTCGGTCACGACGATATTGAAGAACGGGCGCTTCTTGGCACCGCCGCGAGAGAGACGAACAACGACCATTGAATTCTCCAACCGGCCTTTCGGTTGCGATGCCGCCGGCAGTGGTGGCAGTGCTGCAACCGGAATGCGGTAAACAGGTGGATGAACCGGCTATCGAGCATGCCGATACACGAAACCTTTGATTATAGCGCCGGAGAACGCGTTCCTCCAATCCTGAAGAACGCCGATGCCGCCGGCCCGTCTAAAAGAAACCGGCACTCGAAGGTGCCGGTTGCAAACCATCGCCTCCGATCTCTCCGACCTCCGCCGCGCGTGCCATTCGACGCGGGACTGGCCCTGTTGCCAGAGGCTTCGGTTCCCCTTGGTTATCGCGTTTCAGCGTGCCGTGCTGAAACCGCTGCCGATGAAGCCGCTGCTGCGACCTCTCACCGCCCCCGGCGAACTGGCGTAGTCTTGCGGCACCCTGTTCGTGGGCACCAGCGGCCGGCCGGACGGCGGCGCGTAATAGACGACGGAAGGCTGCAGGCCGTCCTCGATCGCCCTGTCGTCGACGTGCCGCGGGGCGCGTCGGTAGGACGGCCCCGCCTCCCGCCGCTGCTGCCTCTGGTTGAAGGCGTCAGACTGGCGGCGCCAGTAGTCCCTTTCAGCCTCCGCCGCACCCCGCGGCGCCGTCAGCACATAGCTGTCGCTCGACACCGAGCGGGCGCCGCTCGAGGGCTTGTCGCTCAACATGACGCTGCCGTCGGGCATGGTCGAGCGGAAGATCTTCACGGTTTCCGCGGCTGCCGCCGGTCCCGACACCGCAACCAGCGCCGCCAGCAGTGACATGCCGAGCCACTGCCTGCCTTTGCCAACTCCTCCATCCCTCGGTTTCATTGCGTGCCTCAGCTGTGGATTGACCGTTCACGGTTAGCCGTTTCACGGTTGACCGTCTCACGGTTGAGCGTTTCACGGCGAGTGCAGATCCTGCCTCTGGGCGATTGTTGGATATATCGCGATGCTTCATCAAGCGGCACACGGCTGCGTCGGCTGGCGCGTCGGAAGGGGAAACATCCGACTCCTGAGTCGCGGATGAGCAATGCGCGATAGACTACTGATCGGCAAGGACTCCCA
>JACCRJ010000511.1 GCA_013813615.1 Lautropia sp.
ACGGTCGTCTGCGGCGATTCGCACACCAGCACTCACGGTGCCTTCGGCTGCCTGGCGTTCGGCATCGGTACGTCCGAGGTCGAACATGCGCTGGCGACGCAGACGCTGGTGGCCAAGAAGCAGAAGAACATGCTGGTGGAAGTCGACGGTCCGCTTCCTCGCGGGGTGACGTCCAAGGACCTCGTCCTTGCCGTGATCGGCCGCATCGGCACCGCCGGCGGTACCGGCCATGCCATAGAATTCGCCGGCTCCACGATCCGGTCCCTGTCGATGGAAGCCCGGATGACGGTCTGCAACATGGCCATAGAAGCAGGCGCGCGCAGCGGCATGGTCGCGGTCGACGACACCACCATCCAGTATCTCAAGGGCCGGCCAATGGCGCCGAAAGGCGCGCTCTGGGAGCCGGCCGTTGCGCATTGGCGCACACTGCATTCGGACCCCGGCGCCAAGTTCGACACGGTCGTCCGCATGGACGCGCGCGAACTCAAGCCCTATGTGAGCTGGGGCACCTCCCCTGAGATGGTGGCCACGATTGAAGACCGGGTCCCTGACCCGGACCGGGAAAAGGACGCCGTTCGCCGCGAGGGCATGGAGCGGGCGCTGGTCTATATGGGTCTGCAGCCGGACACGCCGATCGACAAGATCGCAATCGACAAGGTGTTCATCGGTTCCTGCACCAACTCGCGCATCGAGGACCTGCGGCAGGCGGCCGCCGTGGTCAAGGGCCGGCGCAAGGCTGATTCCGTGAAGGTCGCGATGGTCGTTCCGGGCTCGGGCCTGGTGAAGATACAGGCGGAGGCGGAGGGGCTGGACAAGATCTTCCTCGCCGCCGGCTTCGAGTGGCGCGATCCAGGTTGTTCGATGTGCCTGGCGATGAATGCGGACCGGCTCGAGCCCGGCGAGCGCTGCGCCTCGACGTCGAATCGGAACTTCGAAGGGCGGCAGGGTGCCGGCGGCAGGACGCATCTGGTCAGTCCCGCCATGGCGGCGGCCGCTGGCGTCTACGGGCACTTCGTGGACGTCAGGAGGCTGGGATGAGCCCGGCGCCGGGCTTGCACCCGCGTGGCGGGACAGCGCGAAGCACGAGGGGTGCGCTATGAGGGATTTCACGGTTCACCGGGGGCTGGCGGCGCCACTGGACCGCGCCAACGTCGACACCGACGCCATCATCCCCAAGCAGTTCCTGAAGTCGATCAAGCGCTCCGGCTTCGGCCCGAACCTGTTTGACGAGTGGCGCTACCTGGATCACGGCGAGCCCGGAATGGACAACCGCAGCCGGCCGCTGAACCCGGACTTCGTGCTCAACAAGCCGCGCTACCAGGGCGCTTCGATCCTGCTCGCGCGCAAGAATTTCGGTTGCGGCTCGTCGCGCGAGCATGCGCCGTGGGCGTTGGAGGACTACGGCTTCCGGTGCGTGATCGCCCCGAGCTTTGCCGACATCTTCTTCAACAACTGCTACAAGAACGGCTTGCTGCCGATCAAGCTGATGGAGTCCGAGGTCGACCGGATCTTCGGCGACATCAACTCCTTCATTGGTTTCGAACTGGTCATCGACCTGCCCGAACAGGCGGTGCGTGGCCCCAGCGGCGAGCTGATCGCCCGCTTCGAGGTCGACGAGTTCCGCAAGCACTGCCTGCTCAACGGCCTGGACGAGATCGCCCTGACGCTCAAGCATGCAGACGCGATCCGCGCCTACGAGGCCCGGCGCTTCGCTGCGGAACCCTGGCTGGCGGCGGGCTGACGGCCGTGCGAGCGGCGTCTGACTTGCGCCGGCTCGAGACGTTTTCTTCGGTCCGCTTGCGGCGGCCGCCTTCGCGGGCTTGTGCCCATGTTCCTGACTGGCTGAGACGATGAAGATTGCAGTACTGGCGGGCGACGGCATCGGTCCGGAGATCACCGCTCAGGCGGTGCGGGTAGTGCAAGCCCTCGGCAGGCACGGCCTGCAGGTCGAGGTTGAATCCGCCCTGGTTGGCGGTGCCGCCTGCGACGCGCTGGGCGATCCGCTGCCGCCGCAGACCCTGGCCGTGTGCGAATCCGCCCAGGCGGTGCTGTTCGGTGCCGTCGGTGGTCCCCGTTACGACACGCTGCCCCGCGCGATGCGCCCGGAGCAGGGCCTGCTGCGCTTGCGCAAACATTTCGACCTGTTCGCCAACCTGCGGCCCGCCATCGTCTACCCTGAACTCGCGCACGCTTCCACGCTGCGCTCCGATGTGGTCGCCGGCCTGGACCTGCTGATCCTGCGCGAACTGACCGGCGACATCTACTTCGGCCAGCCGCGGGGCATCCGCCGCAACGAGCAGGGCGAGCGCGAGGGTTTCGACACCATGCGCTACACGGAGAGCGAGATCGGGCGGATCGCCCGCTGGGGCTTCGAAGCCGCCCGCAAGCGGCAGAAGCGGCTGTGCTCCGTCGACAAGGCCAACGTGCTGGAGACGACCCAGTTGTGGCGCGACGTGGTGACCGAGGTCCGCCAGGACTACCGCGACGTCGAGCTGTCCCACATGTATGTCGACAACGCGGCAATGCAGCTGGTACGCAACCCGAAGCAGTTCGACGTGATCGTGACCGGCAACATGTTCGGGGACATTCTGTCGGATGAAGCGTCGATGCTGACGGGATCGATCGGCATGCTTCCCTCGGCGTCGCTCAACGCGAAGCGTTTCGGTCTCTACGAGCCGATCCACGGCTCGGCACCGGACATTGCCGGCACCGGAGCGGCCAATCCGCTGGCGACCATCCTGTCGCTGGCGATGCTGCTGCGTTATTCGCTGGAGCAGCCTCAGGCGGCGGAGCGGGTGGAGAAGGCGGTGCGCACCGTCCTGCGCAAGGGCCTGAGGACGGCCGACATCGCGCGCGAGGGCGAGCAGCGGGTCAGCTGCAGCGAAATGGGCGACGCGGTGGTGGCGGCGCTATGAACACGGCGACGGCGTTGCGTCAATCCGACGGGCTGCCGACAGAAGGCCCGGGGGCAGGAGCTGGCGATGGCCACCGCCCCCGGATGAGGGTGGGGCTGGTCGGCTGGCGCGGCATGGTCGGTTCGGTCCTGATAGACCGCATGCGCACCGAAGGCGACTTCGACCTCATCGACGCGGTCTACTTCAGCACGTCCGACCCCGGCGGCCAGGCGCCGTCCGGCCCCGCGCCCCTGCAGGATGCAGCCGACCTCGCCGCCCTGTCCGCGATGGACCTGATCGTTACCTGCCAGGGCGGCGACTTCTCCAACGACGTTCATCCCCGCCTTCGCGAGGCCGGCTGGAACGGCTACTGGATCGATGCCGCGTCCGCCCTGCGGATGAAGGATGACGCAGTCATCGTCCTCGACCCGGTCAATCAGGACGTGATCCAGGATGCCCTGCGCTCGGGCGTGCGCAGCTTCATCGGCGGCAACTGCACCGTCAGCCTGATGATGATGGCGATCGGCGGCCTGCTGCGCGAGGACCTGGTTGAATGGATCAGTGCGATGACCTACCAATCCGCTTCCGGCGGCGGAGCCCAGCACATGCGCGAGCTCCTCAGCCAGATGGGCCGGCTCCACGGCTCGGTGGCGGATCTCCTCGCCGATCCGAAATCCGCGATCCTGGAAATCGACCGCCGGGTCGTGGCTGCCATGCACGATACGGACTTTCCGTCCGAGCACTTCGGGGTACCACTCGCCGGGAGTCTGATACCTTGGATCGACAGGGACTTGGGCACCGGCATGTCGCGGGAAGAATGGAAAGGCGACGCGGAACTCAACAAGATTCTCGGCCGCGCGGCGCCACGGCGAATCCCGGTCGAAAGCCTCTGCGTGCGGATCGGCGCCATGCGCTGCCACAGCCAGGCCCTGACCATCAAGCTGCGCAAGAGCCTGCGCCTCGACCGGATCGAGGAGATCCTGGCGGCCGGCAACGATTGGGTGAAGGTCATCCCGAACAACAAAGCCGCCAGCGTCGCCGGCCTTTCCCCGGCAGCAGTCACCGGTACCCTGTCGATTCCGGTGGGCAGGCTGCGCAAGCTGGCGATGGGACCCGACTACCTGAGCGCGTTCACGGTTGGGGATCAGCTGCTGTGGGGCGCGGCGGAGCCGCTTCGCCGGATGCTGCGCATCGTTCTGGAACACGAAAGTCGATCTGCTTAAGCTTGATCGCGTAAGTGCCTGATGTTACAGTCAAAGTTAAGACTCCCGTGAGAGGTGGACTCGTGTCTTCCAAGGCCATAAGCATGAATTATTCAGCGGTTACGTCAAAAAAACCGACTCCTCTCCATCTCGCCGGCGCTGTCGCCATCGCATTGGCTGCGTGGTCAGGCGCCTCCGGGGCTGCCGGTCTTGGCCGCTTGTCGGTCACTTCCGCCCTGGGTCAGCCGCTTCAGGCGGAAGTGGAAGTCACTTCGGTCACCCCGGAGGAGGCCGCTACGCTCGCTGCCAAGCTTGCTCCGCCGGAAGCCTTCCGCGCCGCGGGCCTGCAATTCAACAATTCGCTCGCCGGCGTCCGGATGTCGGTCCAGGAGCGAAACGGCAGGCATTACATCAGGGTGACGTCCAACAATCCGATCAACGAGCCGTTCGTCGACCTGATGGTCGAACTGAACTGGTCATCGGGCAAGTTCGTGCGCGAGTACACCTTCCTGTTGGACCCGCCGGAGCTGCGCGCTTCTCGCCAGACGGTGGAGGGCGGCGGCAATGCCAGCACCACTGTAGCGCCCGCGGTGAGTGCCCGGAGCGCCCAGCCTTCCCAAAACAACGCCCGGCCGGCGGCTCAGCCGTCCCCGCCACCGCCGGCTACCGTGC
>JACCRJ010000129.1 GCA_013813615.1 Lautropia sp.
CCCCTGCGGTGAGCAAGGCGGACCACCTCCCGGAGGAGCCAGCCGAGGAGAGGAACGAGCAAGTCCAGCTGCCGCCGCGGATCGGGCTCCGCCCGGCCGCTGGCGGCGCCCCCTTGGGGGAGGCGCCGAAGGCGCATCGGGGGGGTTGAACCTTTCAAACCGGGCATCTCGTGCCAGTTGAGCTTGGCGCGCAGGGTGGCGTAGTAGCTGTAGCCGGGCGGATGGAGGAAGCGGCTTGAGTTTGCCGAGCGCCTGATTTCAATCAGGTCTTCCAGCTGCAGGTCCGCAAAGGACTGCATGTCGCAGTTGACGCGGGGGTTGCGCCCGCTGACGATGGTCAACGACACCTCGCAATGGTCCGGCAGCACGATCGGCCGGTTCGACAGCGCCTGCGGCGCGACCGGCACCAGCACCAGTCCCTGCAGAGCCGGGTGCAGGATGGGACCGTTGGCCGACAGCGCATAGGCGGTGGAGCCGGTGGGCGTGGCGACGATGAGGCCGTCCGCCCGCGGGCTGTACATGAAGAGGCCGTCCACCTTGACTTCGATCTCTATCATGCCGGTGCGCGAGCTGCGGCTGACGACGACGTCGTTCAGCGCGCGCGCATGAAAGACCGTGCGCCCCCGGCGGATGACGGTCACCTCGATCAGCGCCCGGTCCTCCACTTCGAAGTCGCCCTCCAGGATCGACTCGAGCGCTTCCTCCCAATGGGAGAAGGTGATGTCGGTGATGAACCCCAGGCGGCCGAGGTTGATACCCACGACCGGCAGGCCGAGCGGAGCCAGCGTGCGGGCGATGCCTAGCATGGTGCCGTCGCCGCCGACGATGATGCCGAGTTCCGCGCGCCGGCCCAGCGACTGCAGCGCTCTGGTGCTACGATTTGTCTGTGTGAGGACGGTGACGCTCCGCCGGTTCAACCAGCGCGAAATCTTGTCCAGGATCTCCGCCAGCCCGTCGGTCTGGGGGCGGCCGAAGAGGGCGATGGTCTTGAAGCGGGCGGTCATTCGGCGGATTACACCATAATTCGATTGAGGGGAATTATTGGTCGGCGGCTGTGGTAGCGTAGACAAATGGACGATCGTTCCCGACTGCTGCTCAAGACATTGATAGAGCGCTATATCGCCGACGGCCAGCCGGTCGGCTCGCGCACGCTGTCCCGATTTTCCCATCTCGAGCTTTCGCCTGCGACGATCCGCAACGTTATGTCGGATCTCGAGGAAGAGGGGCTGATCGCCAGCCCGCACACGTCCGCAGGTCGCATCCCGACGCCGCTCGGCTACCGGCTCTTCGTCGACTCGCTCATCACCGTACAGCCGCTGCAGGGCGAACAGGCCCGGCACCTGCGCGGCGCCCTGGTGGCGGACGAGCCGAAGCGGGTGATCTCGAAGGCGGCGTCGCTGCTCTCCAAGCTGTCCAGCTTCGCCGGCGTGGTGCTGGCCCCGCGGCGCGCCTCCACTTTCCGGCAGATCGAATTCCTGCGGCTGTCGGAGCGCAGGGTGCTCCTGATCATCGTTTCGGCCGAGGGCGACGTGCAGAACCGGATCCTGTCGGTCGAGCGCGACCTGCCGCCCGCCGCGCTGGTCGAGGCGGCCAACTTCATCAACTCGCACTACGCCGGGGTCGACTTCGAGGAGATCAAGACGCGGGTGCGCACGGAGCTGGTCCGCCTGCAGCAGGACATCTCGACGCTGATGCAGCGGGCGCTCGAGGCTGGCAGCGAAGCCGCACAGGACCAGAGCGATTCGGTGGTCGTTGCGGGCGAACGCAACTTCGTCGGGCTGCCCGACTTCTCCGCCAACATGAGCCGGCTGAAGGAGCTGTTCGGCCTGTTCGAGAAGCGTACGGACCTGCTGCAGCTGCTCGATGCATCGGTGCGGGCGCATGGGGTCCAGATCTACATCGGCGGCGAGTCGAATCTCGTGCCGATGGAGGAGCTCTCCGTCATCACCGCCCCCTACGAGGTCGACGGCGAGGTGGTGGGCACGCTCGGCGTCATTGGTCCGACGCGGATGGCCTACCAGCACATGATCCCGATCGTCGACATCACCGCCAAGCTCGTCAGCAGCGCATTGAACCAGAGCAGCAAAGGCCGCTGAGGGGGGCCGCTGAGTCCGCGACTCGGTGTTTTCCCAGGGCCCGTCATTGCCGGTGCCACGCGCTGCCACAGGGGTTTGCGGTTAGCATCGCCCGGGAACAGACCGGCCGTGCCGGCATTGCGTCGCAAAAAAGTGGGGGACAGTCTTGGCAACGGTGACGATCAGTCAGGTCAAGAAGGTATACGGGTCGACGCAAGTCATCCACGGCGTCGATGTCGATATCAGCGACGGGGAGTTCTGTGTCCTTGTCGGACCATCGGGTTGCGGCAAGTCGACGCTGCTGCGAATGATCGCCGGGCTCGAGGAGATCTCCGCCGGCACGATCAGCATCGGCAGGCGGGTGGTCAACGGCGTTCCCCCCAAGGAGCGCGACATCGCCATGGTGTTCCAGAACTACGCCCTCTATCCGCACATGAAGGTGCGCGAGAACATGGCGTTCGCACTCACGCTGGCCAAGCGGCCGAAGGAGGAGATCGACCAGCGGGTCAACGACGCGGCGCAGATCCTCGGCCTCGATCCTTACCTTGACCGCTATCCGCGGCAGTTGTCCGGGGGGCAGCGCCAACGGGTGGCGATGGGACGCGCCATCGTTCGAAAGCCTCAGGTCTTCCTGTTCGACGAGCCCCTGTCCAACCTCGACGCCAAGCTTCGGGTGGCGATGCGCACCGAGATCAAGGCGCTGCACCAGCGGCTCAAGACCACCGCCGTCTACGTCACCCACGATCAGATCGAGGCGATGACGATGGCGGACCGTATCGTGGTGATGCGAGACGGCAGGGTCGAGCAGATCGGCGAGCCGCTCGATCTCTACGACCATCCCGACAATATCTTCGTCGCGGGCTTCATCGGTTCCCCAGGCATGAACATGATGAAGGGCGTGATCCGCGCGGGCCGCATCGACCTTGGCGACGGCGTCAGCGTCGGCATAGATCGTGCTGCCGGTGCGAGCGAGAAGCTCGCCGAAGGCAGGGCGGTCGTCTTCGGCATCCGCCCGGAACACCTGATGGTCCGTGACGGCGGCGACAGCATGAAGGGCAAGGTGGTGGTGATAGAGCCTACCGGTGCCGACACGCAGGTGCTGTGCCGCGTCGGCCACTCCGATATCATCCTGGTGTCACACGACCGGATCGAGGCGCATGCCGGCGACGACATCTCGTTGCAGCCGGACCTGACGCACGCCCATATCTTCGACGAAGCAACCGGCGAGAGCCTGCGAAGCTAGTCCCCGCAGCGGCTGGTAGGGCCCGCCGCCCGACGCAGCGGCGGGAATGCGAGAATGCGGCATGGACCGCTACACCGCCAGCAGCAGCTTTTCGCATCGCAAACCGCCACTGACCGCCGTACTGCTGGTGCAGCTCGGTACGCCGGACGCGCCGGAACCGGGTGCGGTGCGCCGGTATCTCAAGCAGTTCCTCGCGGACCCGCGGGTGGTGGAAATACCGCGGCTGGTCTGGTGGCCGATCCTCAACGGGATCATCCTCAACACGCGGCCGCGCAAGTCTGCGGCCAAGTACCGGTCGGTGTGGACGCCGGACGGCTCGCCGCTGCTGGTCCACACGGTGCGCCAGGCGACGCTGCTCAAGGGTGCGCTCGGTGAGCGGGGACTGGATGTCGCCACTGTCCACGCCATGCGCTACGGCAATCCCGGCGTTCCCGCCGTGCTGCGCGAGCTGCGCGAGCGCAATCTGACCCGTCTGCTGGTGGTCCCCCTCTATCCGCAATACGCCGCGGCCACCACCGCCTCGGCCTTCGATGCAATCGCAACCGAGCTGGCCAGCTGGCGGAACCTGCCGGAGCTGCGGATGGTGCGCAATTTCCATCGCGAGCCCGGCTACATTGGCGCCCTGGCGGCCCAGGTGCGACGCCATTGGGAACACAACGGGCGGGCGCAGAAGCTGGTGATGAGCTTTCACGGGCTGCCGCGCCGCGCGTTGTTGCTGGGCGACCCCTATCACTGCGAATGCCTTGCGACCGCCCGCCTGCTCTCGGGTGAGCTCGGACTCGGGCCCGACGACTGGATAGCGACGTTCCAGTCCCGCTTCGGCAGTGCCCGCTGGCTGGAACCGTACACACTGCCGACGTTGCTGGATCTGGCCAGGAAGGGCGTCGGCAAGGTGGACGTCATCTGCCCTGGCTTTGTCTCGGACTGCCTTGAAACCCTGGAGGAGATCAACCTCGAAGCGCGCCACGGCTTCCTGGCGGCCGGCGGGACCGAGTTCAACTA
>JACCRJ010000547.1 GCA_013813615.1 Lautropia sp.
ATGTTGGCCTCGGCGATCCGATGGCGTACCAGCAGCAGCCCGGTGGTGTGGCCGTGCTCATGACGGACGGCCGCCACCTCGCGGCCGAATTCGAACTTCACACCGCGCGTTTGCGCGAGTTCCGCCAGTTGCCGGGCGAACGACTGGCAATCCGCCGATTCGTCGTCCGGCAGGTAGAGCGCTCCGGCCAGCGCGGCGGAACCGAGCAGCGCCGGTTCCCTCGCCCGCGCCTGCGCCGGATTCAGCAGCTGGTATCTCACCCCCTGCTCATCGAGCATCCTGCGAGCCGGCGCATTCAACCCGATGTCGGCTTCGGTACGGAACAGCAGCAGGTAGCCACGCGTGCACTGGTCGTCGATGCCGGTCTGCTCGCGCAGCAAGTGCAGCTGCTCGCGGCTGTAGCGCGCGAGGCGCTGCATGCGCTCGCGGTTGCGGCGATAGCGCTCCGGCGTGCACTGGCGCAGCCAGCTGGCGATCCAGCGATACTGCGCCGGATCCAGCGAGGGCCGGAAGATGATCGGGGATTCAGGCTTCAGGAGGTACGAGGCGAGTCGCGCAGGCATGCCTGGCGCCGCCCAGGGCGTGACGTAGCCTGGCGCGACGATGCCCGCGTTTGCCGCACTGGTGCCGAGGGCCGGGCCGGCGCGACGCTCATAGACGGTGACGTCGAAGCCTTGCTGCCGCAGGTACCAGGCGGTGGTGACGCCGATGATGCCGGCGCCGACGACGGCAACCCGCTTCATGCTCAGAGGACCGCCAGCTCACGATTGCTGAAGCGTCCGGGATACTGCCGGCGGATTGCCAGCTTGTTTTCGATGGCATCCAGGATGGCGACCGAGAAGCGCACGCCCTCGAACCTGCTGCAGTTGCGCAGCCCGCCGGGGCTGAATACATTGATCTCCAGGATCTTGTCGCCAACGATGTCGAGGCCGACAAGGAACATGCCGTCGCGGATCAGCTTCGGGCGCACCAGCTCGGCCACCGCGAGTTCGGTCTCGCCGATCTCCGCCTTGCTTGCGGTACCGCCGGCGTGGATGTTGCTGCGCACATCGTCCGATGCCGACGTGCGCCGAAAGGCGGCGTAGTGGCCCTTGTGCCTCAGGGGCACGCCGTTGATCAGGAAGAAGCGGATGTCGCCGTCTTTGGCCGCAGGGACATAGGCCTGCGCGATTACGTAGCCGTCCCGGCTGATGGCTTCGATCATCTGGTTCAGGTTGGATGCTTTCTCCGCCCCGACCACGAAGACACTTTGGCCCCCGCTGCCGCGCAACGGTTTCAGCACGATTTTCTCGCCCTGCTCGTTGGCGAAGCGCTTGATGGCCTCCACATCCTTGGAAATCAGCGTCGGCGCCCGCAGCGACTCCGGAAACGACTGGAAGTAGAGCTTGTTGGTGGCCTGGCCCAAGCCGTCGGGATCGTTCAGCACCAGCACGCCCTGCTCTGCGGCGATGCGGCCGAACAGCACGCCGATGCCTTCCGCCCAGGGTCTATCCACCGCATCGTTCGACGGGTCGTTGCGCAGCATCAGTACGTCGAGGTCGGCCGCATCGATGGTGCGCGTTTCCAGCCTGCGGTCCTGGATCGCCTTGAAAAACGCCATGTAGCTGGCGAACTTCTTCTTGGGCGCGAAGCGGGCCCGCAGGCACAGCCTGTCGTCCGGCATGAAGCTGAAGTCCGAGGGTGTCACGTAGCAGACGGTATGACCACGGCGGGACGCTTCGTTGGCCAGTATCGTCGTCGCAAAATGCTCCTCCTCCCGGGCGATGTCGTTGACGAAGAATCCGATCTTCACGTTGCTTGCTGCTCCAGGATGAGGTCGCGTACGCTGAGGCCGGCGCTGGCTGCTTCGACGAATGCCCGCCCCTGCGGCTGCGAAAGGAAGGCGGGACGCACGCAAGGCTCGCGCAGCATGCCTCTCGCCCGGAGTTCCTGCAGGACCTCGAAGTGGTGCGCGGCAATCTTGCCATACCAGAAGGGTTCCAGCTCGCCCCCACCGGCCACATGCTGCAGGACCTGCTGCAGCCCCTGCAGGTAGATGGCGTCCTTGCTCAGGCCACCGGAGCGGTGCACGCGCAGCGCCACGCCGAAGGCGGCCGCCTCGTCCATGCCCGCCTCGCGGCCCAGCAGCCGGAAGGTCTCGATGAAGCTGGCGCCTTCCAGCATCGCGTGCACTGCCAGCACCCGCGCCGCGATCAGCACCAGACGCTGGACGCCGGTGCCGCCGGTGGCGAACTCGGTGAAGACCGCCAGGCCCTCCTGCGTCCGCTCGTAACCCGCGAGGCCGGCACGGAAGATCCGCAGCCCCTGGGCGTCGCCGTTGAAGTAGGTGAGCAGGTGCACGCCGACCTCATGCTGCAGCAGCGACGGCAGGCGCCGCGCGGACATGCGGGTCTGCCGCGAGATCAGCAGCCGCGAGCCGGACACCATCAGGCCGGGGGGCGTGTCGTCGCGCAGTACCGCCGTTGCGTTGAAATCCGGGCACAGGCGGCGGTAGGCCTCGATCGTCCGGTTTGCCTCGGCCAGGATTTCGATGCAGCCGACGTCGTCGCCGGGTAGCGCCTGGGCCGCCGACGAGGGGTCGCGCACCGGCGCAGCGCGAATGATGGACCGGGCGATGGATAGCAGGCCTTCATCGATGTCGCCGTAGAGCAGGCGGCTTGCGTCCTTGAACTGCGGCGTACAGCGGCATTGCAGCATGGTCAGCTGGTGATCCATTTCCAGCTGCTTCTCACGGAACAGGTCCTCCAGGCTCGGATCCTCGATGCGGCCGATGTTGATCCCGTAGAGCGCGCGCTTGAGGTCTCCAGGCGAGATCGCGAGCGGCCGGTAGCGGAACTGCGGCGGTGCC
>JACCRJ010000608.1 GCA_013813615.1 Lautropia sp.
GGCCTGTCTTCAGTTCGGTTCTTCATATTTTTCACGCTCATCACCGCGAACGACAGCACGAGCAGCGCCACCGGCATCCAGAAACGGGCGCCTTGCCATTGCACCGTTGAGATACCGCATCCAACGAGTACGCAGAGGGGGGCAACCAACCAGAGGGAGGTGCGGGGCATGAGGACGGGTTGCCACCAGCTCACTCCCCAGAGGACCGCAAAGCCGGCAGCTGGGAGTATCAGTCCCACTACCATGATCAGCGGGCGGTCCCGGAGGCGCCCGATGGACCAGGCGATGACGCAGATGACGCTGCTTCCCACCAGCTTTGTCGCGATCTCACCCCATGAGTGCTCGCCTACCGCCAGGCTTCGCAGCACACCGTAGAACCATCTGAGCCCTGGCGTGGAGATCCAGGCAATGCCCCTTTCGTTGGTGGCCAGGACCCCGAACATGACGCGCAGTTGCGGAGCGATCGCCAGCAAGACGACGCAGCCTGATAGAAGCCACACAACCCAGAACCTGCCGTCGCTGCGTCGTAGAACGCCGTAGGCTGCGGCGGCTGTGAACATTGCTGCCAAGACGGCAGGGGCGGTGGCATGTGTATAAGTCGCCAGAGCCCCGGCCGCGATGATCGGCGCTACCCTCCGCGCCACGCTGACCATGGATCCCAGGTTGTTTTGCTCCAGGTCCGCCAAGGCCTTCGAAAAGGCTGCCAGTGCGGCGGCGACCAGGAAGCACAGCAAAGCGTAAGGACGAACTTCGAGCGAATACTGGAACATCAGCGGCTGACACAGAAAGAGGATGGCCGCGACGGCTCCGGCGCGCCGGCCTCCCAGGGTTCCCGCCGCACTGTACAAGCAAAGCGCTGCAAGTGCCGTGAAGAGCAGCGACAACGCTCTTGCAACAGGCTCCGCCTCGCCGAAGAGACGCGTCCAGGCCCAGATCGCAGAGTAGAAAAGAGGGGGACTGGACTCCAGTTCCCAGCCCATTCCCCAGAGATCGGCCAGGCTGTGCCTCGCGTGGTAGAGCGAGAAAGCCTCATCGATCCACAAGGTCCCCCATCAGATTGATCTGTCATATTTGCCGAGGGGCCCTGCATTGCATTGTGCACCTGGAATCAAAGGCTGGTAACCCATGCCCAGGTGAAAGCTTTACCGACTTCCTCCATTGGATACTGCAAATGACCCGGCGGCCGGTCTGTCTGTCACCTCCGCCGACGCTGCCGGCGTCGCGCTATGCTACGGCATGCTCCCGCCCCTCCAAGCCAACCTCATCGACCCGAAACCATGAATCGAACCTTCCGCACCATCACCTTCCTGGCGGCTTCGGCCTTCACCACGCTGGCCGCCGCCCAGGGGCTCAAGGCAGGCGCTACCGAAACCCTCTCCTCCGGCGTCGGTGTCAGGCACACCAGCGTCGGCAGCGGGCCGTCGCCCGTCGCGTCCGATACCGTCAAGGTCCACTACCGTGGCACCCTCGCGGACGGCAAGGAGTTCGACAGCTCCTACAAGCGTGGCGAGCCCACCAGCTTCCCGCTCAACCGGGTGGTGCCCTGCTGGACCGAGGGGATCCAGAAGCTGAAGGTCGGCGGCAAGGCCACGTTGACCTGCCCGCCGGCCACCGCCTACGGCTCGCGGGGCGTGCCGAACGTCATACCGCCCGACAGCACCTTGACCTTCGACGTCGAACTGTTGTCGATTGAAAGGTAATGCCACCGGCTGCGACGCTCTCCTGCGGCGTGCTGCTCTTCAACGAGCATGACGAGGTGTTCCTTGCGCATGCCACCGGCAACCGCCACTGGGACGTTCCCAAGGGACTCGCCGAGCACGGCGAGAGGCCGCTTGCCTCCGCGCTGCGGGAAACCTGGGAGGAGAGCGGCATCCGGCTGGATGAGTCGGGTTGGCTGGATCTCGGGCGCCATGCCTACCGCCCCGGCAAGGATCTCCATCTCTTCACCCGGCGGGTCAGCACCGCGCAGATCAGGTTGGCGGAATGCGTCTGCACCAGCATGTTCGTCCACGCCCGTTCAGGGAAACCGCTGCCGGAGGCAGACGCTTTCGGCTGGTTCGGCATCGATCAGTTGCAGGAGCGATGCGCCCGATCGATGTCCGTCCTGCTGGTGACCAAAGGGCTCGCGGCGAAGGCCCTGGCGCAGCTCGGCTCCGCCGCGAGCGTTGTCTGACGGCATCGGGTGTCGGGATCTTCCCGCAGTGGTCGCATTGTCTTGCTTTCCCAGCTTACGCTGGCGGCGTTCCTGTGGGACTATTGGATACGGGTCGCAGGACCCGGCACATTGTCAAGGGCGCGATACAGGAGCTCATGATGAACGAGAAGCAGCCGGCGGGCGACGACTATGCGGATCTGGCCAGGCGGCTGGGGTTCGACCGAACCGCCGCCGGGAAGGAAGGGCCGATGCGCGGACGCTATTCCGGACCCAGCGACGAGACGCCGCTCGAGAAGCTGCATCGCCTGTCGGCGCTGATGGAGACGGTCGCGGTGGAGATCCAGTCGATGCGATCCGCAACCTACCGCGCCCAACTCTGGCAGCAATGGGCGGCGATCTGCCTGCGCCGTCCTGAACATCAGAACGTCCAGAAGCGCCTGGGTTCTTCCTCCGGGGGCCCGCCTGCCTGATGGCTAGCGGATTTTCGGCGAACCTGGCGGCCGCGGCGGCCGGGGAGCTGGTTCGGCAGCATCGGGACCGGCAGCAGTTCGACGGGTTGCCGCCGCCGTGGCTGATCGCATCTCCGGCGGATGCCTACGCCGTCCAGGATGCTTTCGTGCGGCAACTGCAAGGCCTGCGCGGCACACGGACCTGCGGCTACAAGATCGCGCTGACGACACCGGCGATGCGCAGGATGGTCGGCTATCAAGACTCCATCTCCGGGCACCTCCTGCACGACCAGATTCTCGAGAGCGGCAGCACGCTGCGCGCCGATGACTTCTGCCATCTGCTGGTGGAGTTCGAGATCGCGTTCCGCATGGGCAGCGACGTGCCGGCGACGAGGACGCCGTGGACGCGCGACACCATCCTGCCGTATGTCGCCTGCGCCTATCCGGCGCTGGAGGTGGCGGACGACCGGCACGCCGACTATTCGAAGCTGGCCGGCTCGATCCTGACCGTGGCGGCAGACAACGCCTGGAACCAGGGGCTGGTGCTGGGGGCGCCGAACGCTTCGTTCACCGCAGACGGGCTGCTCGAAGCAACCGGCGTCGCCCGTGTCGACGGCGAGGAGGTCGGCCGCGGCACCGGCGCCGACGTCATGGGGCATCCGCTCGATGCGCTCGCCTGGCTCGCCAACCACCTGCAGCAGCGGGGGCTGCCGTTCGCTGCCGGCCACCTGGCCACCACCGGCAGCCTGGTGACGTCCAAGTTTCCGGCTCGAGGCAGCATCGTCGAATTCGACGTCGGGAGCCTCGGCGCTGTCGAGCTGCACGTGTCCTGAAAGAATGTGAACCCACACGGAAGATCGACTTGAACCTGGGGCTCGAAGGCAAGGTCGCCATCATCTCCGGCGGCACGCAAGGCATTGGCAAGGCGACCGCGCAGCGGCTCGCGGCGGAAGGCGCGCAGGTGGTGATC
>JACCRJ010000614.1 GCA_013813615.1 Lautropia sp.
GCCCGACGGCGATCCGACCAAGATGAACTTCGACAGCGGCGGCAGCAAGGCTGTGAAGGCGTGGAAGGACATCTGGGGCTGCGGACAGGGCATCGGCGCGATCGACGACGTACCGGCCGCGGCACAACGAGTCGCCCGCCTGGCGGCAGAGTACCGCGCGGCGAAGCAGGCGCTGCTGGCGGCATAGGCGGCGCAGCTTGAGTAGACACGCCACTGACGTGTCCACGGCTGTCCTCACCGGGCAGTCAGCGTCTGGCGCCCTAGCCAGGAGCGCCCGGCGTCGAGCCTGACCGGCTGGTCGATGGTCGCCGCCTCGATGCACAGCATTCGCCGGTAGCCGTCGTCCGGCATGTCCGGCAGCGTGGCGCTAAGGTCGGCCCACGGGTTCCACACCACCACGTCCCGGAACCCTTCCATCGCCACCTCCAGCACGCCGTCCGGCGCAAGAAGCGACAGCGGTCCCGGCACCTCGTAGTAGATCCGGTCGGTCTCGCCCTGGAAGGTCAAGTCGGCGTCGGCGTCGGCACCGACGCTGCCGGCGTTGCCGACGTTGCCGACGGTGTCGAGACAGCGCACGCCTTGCAGCCCGCGCACGCTCGCCTGCGCGATGTCCGCGACCCGCAGGTACGTATGCAGGGCCGCAGTGAACGCCAGGGCGCTCGCGCCGGTGTTTGCGACGCGCAGCGCGAGATCCAGGCAATGCGCGCCGAGACTCACCGTCAACGACAGGGAGAACGGATGCGGCCACATCGCGCGAGTATCGGCATCGTCCAGGAGCATCAGTTCGACGGAGGCGGTGTCGGCCGAGCCTGCGGTCACCCCGTCCTCCTTTACCTGCCATCGGCGGGTCCGGGCAAAACCATGGCGGGGCAGGCTGAAGTCGGGGCCCCGCTGGTTGAACTGGGGAAAAATCACCGGCACCCCGCCGCGGACCGCATGGCCGTTGCCGTACGCGCTGCGCTCCGACAGGTAGAGCCGCTCATCGCCGCCGGCGGGGATCCAGCTGACGACGTGTGCGCCATGCAGCAGCACCGTCGCCCGGTCGCCGGCGGAGGTCAACAGGTTGACGGCCGGCTGGCCGTGGAAGTCGTCGTTTCGGTTCAAGTCGCCGCCTCGCTGTCGGAAGGAATGGTAGCGATGATGATGCATACTAATCTCGTCAATAGCCGCGCGACCGGCCCGGTCTGCAGGCAGGCTCGTCAAGACGATCGATCGATGACTTCCTCCCTTTCTTCAGGTCCGTCCGAGCCAGGCCTGTCGAATCCGCTGTCGCCCGGCCTGACCGCACTCGAGGCGAGACTGCGCCAGGACCTGTCGTGGCTGGAACTGCCCGCCCGGCCATGGATGCCGCAGCGGGCGCACGACGGAGAGCCGGTGCTCGACGTGGCGATTGCGGGCGGCGGGATGGCGGGGCTTGCGGCGTGCGCGGCGTTGAAGCTCATCGGCATCCGCGCGACGATCTTCGACCGCGCGCCGGCCGGCTACGAGGGCCCGTGGGCGACGACCGCGCGGATGGAGACGCTGCGCTCGCCCAAACAGCTGACGGGCCCGTCGCTGGATCTGCCGGCGCTCACCTTCCGCGCCTGGTTCGAGGCGCAGTTCGGCGTCGCTGCCTGGGATGCGCTCGACAAGATCCCGCGCCTGCAATGGATGGAGTACCTGCGCTGGTACCGGCGCGTGCTGGAACTCGATCTGCGCAGCCGCCACGACGTGCTGGCGGTGCTGCCGCGAGCCGACGGACTGGTGGGGCTCGACGTGGAATCGCCCGACGGCCGCAGCCGGCTGCTCGCGCGGCGACTGGTTCTCGCAACCGGCCGCGACGGGCTGGGCGGACCATCGGTGCCGGACTTCCTGCGCCGCCTGCCGCGGGAGCGATGGGCCCATTCATCGGACGAGATGGACTATGACGAACTGGCCGGAAAGCGGGTGGCGGTGATCGGTGCCGGCTCATCGGCGATGGACAGCGCCGCCACTGCGCTGGAAGCAGGCGCCGCGCAGGTCGACCTGCTGATACGCCGCCCGGACATTCCCCGCGTCAACAAGAGCAAGGGCGCGAACAACCCGGGGATGACCTTCGGCCATGTGAATCTGCCGGATGAGTGGAAGTGGCGGTTCCGGCACTACATCAACGTGGAGCAGGTGCCACCGCCGCGCGGCAGCACGCTGCGGGTCTCGCGGTTTCCGAACGCCCGCTTCAACCTGGGCTGCGCGGTGCTGGATGCGAAGGCCGCGGGCGGTGAACTGCAGATCGTGACTACCCGCGGCAGGTTCGACGTGGACTTCCTGATTGCGTCGACCGGCTTTGGCGTCGACTGGCAGGCGCGCCCGGAGTTCGCTGCCTTCGCGCCGCACGTCCGCGTCTGGGCAGACCGCTACCGTGCCCGCCCGAGCGAGAAAGACCATGAGCTTGCGGATTCGCCGGACCTCGGCGCGGCCTTCGAGCTGCAGGAGAAGGTGCACGGCGATTGCCCCGGTCTCTGGCGCATCCACTGCTTCTGCCATCCTGCCACGCTGAGCCACGGGCCGATCTCGGGCGACATCCCCGCGATCAGCGACGGCGCAAACCGCCTCGCACAGGGCATCGCAGGCCTCTTCTACGTGGAAGACATCGAATACCACTATGCCCATCTGCAGGCCTACGCGGAGCCGGAGCTGTTCGGCGACGAATGGCTGCCGGCCGAACCGCCCCGGAGCGCTGCATGAACGGACCGTTGTCAACCGCGGCAGACGACCTCGTCGACCGGATCGTCGGCCTGGCGGAAGGCAGCGTCCTGCATGCGCTGCGCCACCAGCGCGACAAGGTCGCCGCTGCCACCCAGGGCAGCTACGAAGCGCTGTTCCACCCCGGCCTGCCGGGGCTGCCCCTCGTCGAGCGCCTGCTGGTCGCGCTCCATGCCAGCCTGCTCACCTCCGCGCCGGTGCTCGCCGCTCATTACCGCGAGCGGCTGGCGGCTGCAGAGGCCGACCCCGCTCTCGTGAAGCGGGTGGAGGGCCTCGGCGCGCCGGCCGCCGCCGCGACGGCGGGGGATCGGTTGCAGGCCATGCTGTCCTTCACCCGCATGCTGATCGAAAGGCCGGTGGCTGCCGACCGCGCCGCCCTGCAGTCGCTGACTGCTGCCGGCATGCCGACGCCGGCGGTGGTCGCACTGGCACAACTGATCGCGTTCATGTCCTACCAGGTGCGCCTGGTGGCGAGCCTGCACGCGATGAAGCAGGCACACCGGGAGGGTCGGGCGGACGCCCCACCCGCGGCCTCGCCGGCTCCACCCTCCCCCGCGACCGACGTCGGGGACTCGATCATCCGCTCCCACGGCTTCACCAACGAATCGCTCGACTGGGAGGCGTGGCTGGATGTCGTGAAGCTCGAAGACGCGACGCCGGAGCAGATCCAGGTCCTGGAGGAGAGCCATCCGAAGGCGAAGGTGTCCGACTACTACCGCCTGCTCGTGCACCAGCCGGAGATCCTCCGGCAGCGGTCCAGCGCCTTCAACGCCATCATGTACGCGCCGCGCGGGCTGTCGCGAGCCGAGCGCGAACTGGGCGCGACCGTCACGTCCCGGATCAACGGCTGCGTGTACTGCACCGCCGTGCACGCGCAGCGCTTCGAGCAGATGGCCCGGCGCAACGACGTGATCCGGCAGGTGTTCGATGCGCCACGCCTGGCGGGAACCAGCAAGCGCGAGCAGGCGATCGTGCAGTTCTCCATCGCCCTCACGCAGCGGCCAGGCGCAATCGGCGCGGCCGATATCCATGCGCTGGAAGCGGTCGGTCTCGAGCCGCTGGAGATCCTGGACCTGGCCCACTCGGTCGCGATCTTCGCGTGGGCAAACCGGCTGATGCTCAACCTCGGCGGGCCGGTGGCGGCGACGGCTACCTGAGCTGACCCTACCTGCGCACGCCCATGACCCAGGCAGCGGCAACACCGGCCACCACGCCCCAGAAGGCGGCGCCGATCGAGAATAAGGTGATGCCGGACAGCGCCACCAGGAATGTGACGAGGGCCGGTTCGCGCCAGCGCTCGTCGGCAGTGGCGGCGGCGAGCCCGTTGCCGATGGTGCCAAGCAGCGCAAGCCCGGCAACCGCCATCACCAGCTCGCGCGGCAGCGCCGCGAACAGAAGCGCGACGCTGGCGCCGAGCAGTCCCATCACCAGGTAGAAGCCGCCGGCGGCAATCGACGCCCGGTAGCGCCGCGTCGGATCCTCGAGCGCCTGCG
Source organism: Lautropia sp. (assembly GCA_013813615.1). Lineage (GTDB taxonomy): Bacteria > Pseudomonadota > Gammaproteobacteria > Burkholderiales > Burkholderiaceae_E > Lautropia. The sequence goes on from JACCRJ010000614.1 coordinate 4,215, forward strand.
GGCCGCAGCAGATGGCCGCGGTGATCGCCGCGAGGTTCAGCGCGAAGGCGCCGAAGGGCGCGAGCAGCATCGTCGCTGCGCCGGTCCAGGCGACGATCTTCGAGACCGGCGGGTCATAACCGCAGGCCTTGAGGACGGCCACGCCCGGCACGTTCTGCGAGGCCATGGTCACCACGAAAAGCGGCAGCCCTACACCGATCAGCACCGGCAGCGAGAAAGTCGGCATCACGAATTCCGGCCGGGCGAGCGTGAAGGCCATCGTGCCCGGCTCGATCAGCCCCTGCAGCGCGGCGACGCCTACGCCGACCGCCAGCACCAGGATTACCGCATAGCGCGGCAGCCATCGCCGGCCGGCGAGATACGTCCCGGCCATCGCCAGGACCAGTCCCGGCTCGCTGCCGACCGCTGCGACCGCATCGATGCCGAACCTTGCCAGGACGCCCGCGAGCAGCGCGGCCGCGAGCGCCCCCGGGATCCGGTTGATGATCCGCTCGAACCAGCCGGTGGCGCCGGCTATCAGGATCAGCAGACCGCAGAACACGAAGGCGCCGATCGCGTCCGACAACGGCACCCCGACCAGGCTGGTCGCCAGGAGCGCCGCCCCGGGGGTCGACCAGGCGGTGACGATCGGCATCCGGTAGAACCAGGACAAACCGATGCAGGTCGCCGCCATGCCGATGCCGAGCGCCATGATCCAGGAGCCGATCTGAGCGGGCGTCGCGCCGGCTGCGGCAGCCGCCTGAAAGACGATCGCCGCGGAACTGGTGAAGCCGACCAGGACCGCAATGAAGCCGGCCGCCAGTGGCGGCAGCCATGACCGGGCGAATCCGCCGGCCGATGCCGGCGCCGCGGTTACCGTCGGGCTGCCGCTGGAATGCGAAATGCCGTTGTCTGGATCCATCGGTCACCTGCGACGCGAACCGGCGGATTATGAAGCAGCACGCCCAGGAGCCTGTCGGGGGTGGGCAAGGGGGCGCGTTCGCCTTTTGCAGGTTGCCGCCCAACGGGGACCAGCCAGCCGTTCAGGCG
>JACCRJ010000630.1 GCA_013813615.1 Lautropia sp.
AGCCGTGGCCGCGCCCGCAGGACTGCCTGCATGCGCAGGGTCGAGGCAATTTAGAGCTCGCGGCGCGGCATTGTCAAGCACTATAGTGCAACCCGCGGGTTTGTCCCGAGGATCAGAACTTGGACTCACAGCGCACACCCATGCCGGCAGAGCGCGTCTCGAATTCTTCGCCGGCTTGAGTACTGAAATGGCGCTTCCCTGCTGCAGCGGACTCATGCAAGATAGTGCTAGTGAGGGAGGTTCGATGCGCAGACGGTCGGAGGCTTGCCGGTTCCAGGAGGACAGATCACTCGTTGCTTCGCGCGGGGTGTGCCGGAATCAGGCATGTGCCTACTGCTGAACGCGCCGTTGCGAAGCGCCGTCTTCACCCTTCAAGGAGGCTGCGTCGCTGACCACCAGCGTGCGGCGGATTGCGTGAGCAGGAGCCACCAGCATCGCGCCCGAAGTTGATTGATGGGCGTCCGGGGCCAGCGGTCGGATCATGTGCTTCGGCCCGTTCGCGACGACTTCCGTCCGGTGCTGGATACGGACGGCAACGTGGAACTGGTTGTCGGCTCCACGCGCGACATCACCGAGCGCAAGCGAACCGCGGACGCCCTGCTGGATGCGGACCGGCGCAAGACCGAGTTCCTGGCAATGCTGGCACACGAGCTGCGCAACCCGCTGGCGCCGATCCGCAGTGCATTGCAGCTGCTGCGGCTGAGCGAAGGCAGCCCGGAGGCAGACCAGGCCGTGTACGAGCGGATGGAGCGGCAGGTGAGCCAGATGCTCAGGCTGATCGATTACCTCCTGGACGTCAGCCGTATCGGCCACGGGAAGATCGAGTTGCGTTGCGAACTGGTGGACCTGTCGGTCGTCGTTGAGCAGGCCCTCGAAACCGTGCGGCCTTTGTGCGTGAGCAGCCGGCACGAATTGACGGTCGCAATGCCCGACGAGCCGATCCATCTGAATGCAGATCCGACGCGGCTGACACAGGTCGTCGGTAATCTGCTGAACAATGCCTGCAAGTTCACGCCGCGGGGAGGCAGCATCCGGCTCGACGTCGAGCGCCATGACGGCCAGGTGGTCATCCGGGTTGCCGACAGCGGTGTCGGCATCGAAACCGGACAGCTTTCGCGCATCTTCGACATGTTCACCCAGCTGGAAACGTCGCTCGAGCAGACGCGCGCCGGGCTTGGCATTGGCCTGACCCTGGTGAAGGACCTGGTCGAGAAGCACGGCGGCACGGTCGAAGCCCATAGCGGCGGAGCCGGGCAGGGCAGCGAGTTCCTGGTGCGTCTGCCGGTGGTGGCAGACGTGCCTGCCCGGCCACCGGAGCAAGCTGCGTTGCCTCAGCTGGCGTCTACTTCGCTGCGCATCCTCGTCGTCGACGATAACCTCGATGCGGTGGACACCTTGAGCATGCTGTTGGAGCTCAGCGGCCACGAGGTCCACACCGCCCACGACGGCGTGGACGCGGTCGACGCGGCGCAAAGCTGCAGCCCGATGTCGTGCTGCTCGACATCGGCCTGCCGAAACTCGACGGGTTCGAAGTGGCGCGCCGGATTCGCATGCAGCGCGGCGCCAGCGTGATGCTGGTTGCCATGACTGGCTGGGGGCAGGAGGATGACCGCCGCCGGTCGAAGGAGGCCGGCTTCGACGCGCATCTGGTCAAGCCGGTCGGGTACGGCGATCTGACGAATCTGCTCGAGCAACTGGGCTGCGGCCGCAAGTAGCGAAACAGGTCCAACCGGCCAGCCGTGCACGGTGTAGCATCAACTCGGCCGGAGGACGCGCCGCCCTTGCAGAAGGACGCACCGCCCTTGCAGAATGGGCCCGCTTCCCGAGCCGCTACCGCCACCGAGCACCAGGAGACCTCATGTACCGCATCCGCCTCTGCCCGTCGCGTCGAGCCCTTCTGCAACTGGGCCTCGCTGCGGTTCTCGGCGCTGCGGCGTCTGCCGCGTCGGCCGCCTATCCGGACAAGCCGATCAAGCTGGTCGTTCCCTACCCGCCCGGCGGCGCCACCGACGTCATCGGCCGGATCGTTGCAGCAAAACTCGGCGAGGCGCTCGGGCAGCCGGTGGTGGTGGAGAACCGGGGCGGCGCCGGCGGCAACATCGGGGCGGAAGCGGTAGCGAGAGCGCCAGCCGACGGCTACACGCTGCTGATGGGCGCGCTCACGTCGCACTCGACCATGGCCACCCTGGAGAAGGGCAAGCTGCGCTACAGCATCACCCGGGACTTCGTGCCGGTGATGGTGGTCGGCGCGGTGCCGCTGGTCGTCGTCGTGAATCCCGGGCTGCCGGTGAAAACCCTGCAGGAACTCTTGACCTACGGAAAAGCGAACCCCGACAAGCTGAGTTATGCCTCTTCGGGGGCGGGTGCGCCACAGCGGATGGCGGCCGAGATCCTGAGGCGGGAGGCCGACATCAAGATGGTCCACGTGCCCTACAAGGGCAGTGGGCCGGCGATGGTCGACCTGGTCGGCGGACAGGTGAACCTGATGGCGGAAACCGTGCCGGCGGCCCTGCAGTTCATCAAGTCCGGCCAGCTTCGCGCGCTCGCGGTCACGACGCGGGAACGGATATCGATGCTCCCCGACGTGCCCACGACAGCGGAGGCGGGCCTGCCGGCCGTCGAGGTGAGCTCGACCTTCGGTGTCCTCGCGCCGGCCGGCACCCCGAAAGAGGTGGTGGAGCGGCTGAATGCCGCCGTGGCCCGGATGGTCACTGTGGCGGAGGTGAAGGAGCAGTTCCTGGGCCAGGGTGTCTATGCGGCGGCGCCGACCACCTCCGCGCAGTCAGCGGAACGGTTGAACCAGGAGGTAGAGCGTTGGGCCCAGGTGATCGCGGAGGCGAACATCAAGTCGGACTGATTATGGTCAAGCTAACTGTTCAACGCTTTCCCTTTACGCCCTCACAGGTACGTGGATTGCTAATAGACGCTATGACCCAGAAACCGAAGCCCAAAGATTCTCTGCCTTTCCCGACTTCCGAAAACCACGAGAAGCCGTCGGCAAAGCCGCCGAAGCCTGTCCGGAAGAAGCCGGCTGATACGCCGCTGGATCGTGGCATCGAAGAGTCGTTCCCGGCCAGCGATCCGGTTTCAGTCAACGTCACCAAAATCAGCGAGAAGAAGTAGCGCAGCCGCAGGGTCGTGCGCGGGTGTCAGACCCGCTGCGCCCGGCCGATGAAGAGCACCGGACCGGTCGGGCGCCCGGTGGGCGAGCCGCCCTCCGGCTCCAACGTGATCTCGAAAAGCTGCTCGTCGCCCAGATCCGGCAGGCGTTCCCAGGGGACCCGCATTTCCGCCGGTCCGACCACCAGCCCGAGGGAGGTCGGCGAGCTTGCCGTCTTTGCTTTCGTCCACAGCTGCCAGGACTTGCCCTGCGGTATCTGCCCCTGGTCCGATAGCGGAACCAGCCTTGCCGGAACTCCTTCAGCCGCCTGCACGATCCAGCCGGCCCGCTGGTCAGGGCTCTGCAGCACTGCGACATAGCTGACTGCCGGCGAAGCGGGTGGGCGCATGACGATCAGCGACGCCAGCAAAACCGTGGCTGCCAGGGCCATGCCGCTAAGCCCCTGCCAGAAGCCCAGTCGCTCCCACCAGCGTGGCTGCGGCGTTCGCGGCGCCGCGCGCGGTCTCGCGTCGACGGCAGGCGCCGGCCGCGCTTCGGCAACACGTGACGGCCGCGCTTCGGCAACCGGCAGCGCGGCTTCGATACGATCCCAGACCTGTTCCGAAGGTTCCACGGGGGGCACCTTGCGGACGAGGCCGAGCAGGCGGTCCTGCCAGAAACCGACGTCGGCCCGCAGTTCATGGTCGGCAGTCAGCTTTGCGACGATTGCCTCACGCTCCGCATCCGCCAAGGTACCGAGGACGAACTCGGCGCAGGCGATGGAGCGTTCCTCCCGGTCGTCGAGGTTCACGACAAGCACTCCTTCAGCGAGACCAGCCCCCGTCGGACCCAGGATTTGAT
>JACCRJ010000633.1 GCA_013813615.1 Lautropia sp.
ATCCGCGGCGGCTGCTGGGTTTACGGCCGTTTGTGCGGGGGGCGCCGTTGGCGAACCGGCGAAGCCGGATCCGCGGCGGCTGCTGGGTTTGCGGTCGATCTTGCGGGTGGCCAGGCGACAAGCTGCATGGAAGGACTGACCTATCTCGGCAATGCCCTGGCCGCCCTGGCGGGGCCGTGGCAGATCGCCTATGCGCTGGGTGCGACCCTCGCCGGCATCGTCATCGGTCTGCTGCCGGGGCTGTCCGCCACGCTCGGGGTGGCGCTTTTCACGACGCTGACGGTGAAGATGGCGCCCAACGATGCCATCCTGGTGCTGATCTGCGTCTACGTCGGCGCGATCTACGGCGGCAGCCGCACCGCGATCCTGCTGAACATTCCCGGCACGGCCGCCAATGCGGCGGCCTGCCTGGACGGCAACATGCTCGCGCGCCAGGGCAAGGCCGGTCGTGCGATGGGCATCGCGACCACCGGATCGGTTGCCGGCTCCCTCATCGGCGTGGTGGCCCTGGCGATGTTCACGCCGATGCTTGCCGAGGTGGCGCTGTCCTTCGGCGCATTCGAGTTCTTCTGGCTGGGCATGGTCGGCGTCATGATGTCGGGCAGTCTGACCGGCTCGAATCCGATCAAGGGCTGGCTGATGGGCCTGCTCGGCATCTTCGTCGCCACCATCGGCCTGGATCCGATCCACGCCCACCCGCGCTTCACCTTCGAGCAGAATGCAATGACCGGCGGCATCGGGCTGATTCCGGCGCTGGTCGGCGCCTTCGGTTTCGCCGAGATCCTGACGGTGATGAGCGACCGAAAGGTCGCGCCGATCCGCTCGACCACCGACTCGGTCCTACCTCGCCTTCGCGACGTGCTCCAGTACTGGCGAACGGTGATCCGCTCCGGCCTGATCGGCGTCTTCATCGGCATCCTCCCCGGCGTCGGAGAGGACATGGCGTCCTGGTCTTCCTATGCGGCTGCCAAGCGGGCGAGCCGCGAACGCGACCTCTTCGGCAAGGGTTCGGTCGAGGGCCTGATGGCAGCCGAGACCGGCGACAACGCGGCGGTGCCCGGCGCCCTGATACCGGCGCTGGCGCTCGGCATTCCCGGATCGGCGCCGTCGGCAGTGCTGATGGCCGCGATGATCATCCACGGCGCGCAGCCGGGCCCGATGCTGATGGTCAACCAGCCGCAGTACATCTACGACGTGGTCGGCATCACGCTGGTCGCGACGCTGGCGATCCTGGTCTTCGGCCTGATCCTGGTGCGCCCCATCCTGTGGGTGCTGCGGGTGCCGCGCGAGATCATCATGCCGATCGTGTTCGTGCTGTGCGTCCTCGGCTCGTACTCGATCACGCAGCGGCTCTTCGACGTCTGGGTGATGCTTGCCACCGGCATCGTCTGCTACCTGCTGCGGCGGCGCGGCTTCCCGGTCGCGCCTTTCGTGCTCGGGCTGGTGCTGGGCGACATCATCGACAAGTCCCTGCGCCGGGGCATGGTCCTGTCCGACGGCAGCCTCGAGCCGTTCTTCACCCGGCCGATCAGCGCCGTGCTGGCGGCACTGGTGGTCATCATGCTGCTGCTGCAGATACCCCTTGTTCGCCGCTGGTTGCCCGGGCGCCCCGCGGCCGGAGAGACGACATGACGATGACCGATCGGCTGGCGTTGTGCAACGAGGTGCTCGCCCCCTGGAGCTTCGCCGAGCAGTGTGCGTACGCGAGCCGGCTCGGCTACCGCGGCCTCGAGGTCGCGCCCTTCACCCTGGTCGAGGATCCGGCCGCCATCACCGACGCGCAGGCCGCCGCCTGGCGCTCGACAGCTGCGGACCACGGGCTGGCGATCTGCGGCCTGCACTGGCTGCTGGTGGCGCCGAAGGGTTTGTCGATCAGCAGCCCCGACGCCGCAGTGCGCGCCCGCACTGACGCCTTCATCGGGCGCCTGGTCGAGCTGTGCGCGCTCCTGGGCGGCAGCTATCTGGTGCACGGTTCGCCGGCACAGCGCAATCCGACGGGGAGTCAGTCTGCAGAGGATGCGCTGGCGCGGGCCACCGAGGCCTGGATCAAAGCGGGCGAGCATGCCACCCGGGCAGGCGTGACGTACTGCATCGAACCCTTGTCGCGCAACCAGACGCAGGTGGTCAACACGGTGGCGCAGGCCATGCGCATCGTCGAAGCCGCCAACCTGCCCGGCCTGAGGACGATGCTTGATACCAGCTCTGCCGGTGCGTCCGAGGACGAACCGGTCGATCGTGTCATCGACCGCTGGTGGCCCAGCGGCAAGCTTGCGCACGTGCAGTTCAACGACCGCAACCGCCGCGGGCCGGGGCAGGGCAGCGACCGCTTCGGTCCGATCCTCGCCGCTTTGCGGCGGCAAGCTTATGATGGCTGGATCGCCATGGAGCCCTTCGACTATGATCCGGACGGGGCCGGGTGCGCTGCGCATTCGATCGGTTACGTGCGGGGACTGCTGGAAGGGGCCTGACGTTGCTATGCGCCTGCCGGCACCAGCCCGCAGATCATCCAGCGGATGAACGCCGAGATCAACGCCATCCTGGCGAGTCCGGCGGTGAGCCAGCGCATCGCGGACCTGGGCGGCGAAGCGGCTCCCATGTCGCCGAAGCAGTTCGCGGACCGCATTGCCAGCGATTCGGTTCGCTTCGGCAAGCTCATTCGCGAGCGCGGCATCACCGCCGAATAACGCAGGGCGCGGACACGTTGGCCGGGGATACAGGAGGGAACGGGTTCATCCGGGAAGGCGGCGCAGCTGGTGTAGCCATGCCGGCTGAGCCGGGAAGCGGCTTGCGCGACAATAGGTCCCCCCACTTGCCCAGGCCGAAGAAGAACATGCCGTCCCGTCTTTCCGTCCCCAAGGACCGCCTCAAGTTCGTGCTCCTCGAGGGCATCCATCCGTCCGCGGTCGAAGCACTCAACCGCGATGGCTATACGACTGTCGAGACCTGGCCGAAAGCGCTCGCCGGCGATGCGCTCGTGGACGCCATCCGCGATGCGCATTTCGTCGGTATCCGATCTCGCACCCAGCTGACCGCGGCGGTGCTGGAGAAGGCACAGAAGCTGACCGCCATCGGCGCCTTCTGCATCGGCACCAACCAGATCGAACTGAAGGCTGCCGCCAGGCGCGGCGTGCCGGTGTTCAACGCGCCTTTCTCCAACACCCGCAGCGTCGCGGAGCTGGTGCTGGCCGAAATCATCATGCTGATGCGCGGCATTCCGGAGAAGAACGCCATCCTGCATCGCGGCGGCTGGGTAAAGAGCGCCGCCCATTCCTGGGAAGTCCGCGGCAAGATCCTGGGCATCGTTGGCTACGGTCACATCGGCACGCAGATCGGCGTGCTGGCCGAGCAGCTCGGCATGACTGTCATCTTCTACGACGTCGAGAACAAGCTGGCGCTCGGCAACGCGCGCCAGATCCCGTCGCTGGACGACCTGATGGGCACCGCCGACGTTGTCACGCTGCACGTGCCGGACAGTCTCGCCACCCGAAACATGATCGGTCCGCGCCAGCTGGAACTGGCCAAGCCGGGTTCGTTCCTGATCAACGCCTCACGCGGTACCGTAGTCGATATCGATGCGCTTGCGGCTGCGCTGGAGTCGAAGCACCTGCTGGGCGCCGCCATCGACGTGTTCCCGGTGGAACCCGAAGGCAACGACGCTAACTTCGTGTCTCCGCTGATCCGCTTCGACAATGTGCTGCTCACGCCGCACATCGGTGGTTCCACCGGCGAGGCGCAGGTGAACATCGGCAAGGAGGTCGCCGCGAAGCTCATCCGCTACAGCAACAACGGCTCGACCAATACCGCGGTGAACTTCCCCGAAGTCTCGCTGCCGGAACACGGCGGCAAGTGCCGCCTCCTGCACATCCACCGCAATGTGCCCGGCGTGCTCGCGCAGATCAACGAGCGCTTCTCGCGCGGCGGCGTCAACATCGCTGCCCAGTACCTGCAGACCGACGCCGAGCTGGGCTACGTCGTCATCGACATCGACGGCGAGGCCAACCAGGTGGCTTTCGAGTCACTGTGCGACATCCCTGGGACGATCCGCTGCCGGGTTCTTTATTAACCCCCGACGCGCCTTTCGGCGCCTCCCCCCTCAGGGGGCGCCGCCAGCGGCCCGGCGAAGCC